>NZ_JBHWVJ010000020.1:0-95648 GCF_042736725.1 Streptomyces sp. NPDC060028
GTGCCCGCCTCACGGGCGGGCACCGCGCTCGACATACCCGACGTGCTCGACGCGGCGGCGCGGCCGGCCCCGGTTGCGGCCGCGACGGGTGCGCATCCGGCTGATGCGCAGTCGGGTCACACCCTGCGGATCCCGCCCGGCCAGTTCCACGAGCGCCGGATGCGGCCCCTGCGCGACCAGCGCGAGACCCGTGGCCACGGCCGCGGCCCACCGCACCGGGCCGCCGCGGGGTACGCGGTCCAGCAACGCGGCCCTGCTGAAGCTGAACTCCGCGCACAGCAGCACCCCGGTGCAGCCCAGGCAGCCGCGGACGGACTCCGGCGCCGACGACCCGGACGGCAGGAGCGCGCGGCAGGCGGCGTGGAACTCCTGCCGGGCGGTACGCAATACGTCGTCGCGGAGCTAGTGCGGCGGGTGCGGTACGCCGGCGCAGCGCGGCGAGCAGGGCGTCCGGCAGCGGGTGCCCGGCGCCGCGCGCGGGGTCGGCGCCGGTCTCGGTGAGGCTCAGGTTGCCGCGGTGGTTGACGGTGACCAGCCCGTCGAGCAGGAGCCGCGCGGCGGCGGCCTGGGCGTCGTCGCCGGGCCACCAGCGGTCGGCGGCAGCGTGGTACGGGTCGACCACGATCGCGGCGAGGCGCGCGACCGTCCCCGGTGGCGCCGGGCCGCCCGCAAGCGCCGCAGGCCGAAGTGCCCGTACAGCACGCGGCCGGCGGTACATCCGACATCGGCGGGCGCCCGTCGCCCCTCACACCTCTTCGTTGGTCCGTTGGGCTGAAGGCACGGCGGCGTGGGTGGACGGTGGCGGGCGGCGACCGATAGGGGTGGGGTCCGCTTCCTCAGGAGGGCCACGTGTTGCACCGCCTCGCCCTCGTCCACGCGAGAACCACCGCCCTGGCCGTGGTCGGCCTGGTCCTGGCCGTCACCGCGGGCACCACCCGGGCGGCTCCCGTCCCGCACCCGGCCGCCCCCGGCCCACGGGCCACCACGATCGGCGCGGCCCCGGGCAGTGCGACCGCCTTGGCCGGGTACACGATCCAGTCGACGGAGAAGGTCGCGGAGTCCGCGGCCGCCGTCTCCAGCCCCGGCTATCGGACGGCCGGCTGGTATCCGGCCGGCCCCCGCTCCACCGTCCTCGCGGCGCTGCTCGCCGCCGGGGTGTACCCCGACCCCTTCCACTCCACCCACCAGAAGCGGATCCCCGCCGAGGACTTCAAGGTGCCCTGGTGGTTCCGGTCCGATTTCAACGTCCCCGGCACGACCGCTCGTACGTACCTGGACTTCAGCGGGGTGATCTCCGCCGCGGACGTCTTCGTCAACGGCCGCCGGATCGCCGCCGCGAGCACGGTGGCCGGGGCGTACACCCGGCACGAGTTGGACGTCACCGACCTGATCAAGGCGGGCACCAATACGGTCGCCTTCCGGATCCAGCCCAACAATCCGCGCGAGCACCTCACGATGGGCTGGCTCGACTGGCTGCAGCCGCCGCCCGACGAGAACATGGGCATCGTCCGTGACGTCACCGTGCGCCGCGGCGGGCCGGTCGCCCTGCGCGACGCACACGTGGTGACCGCACTGGCCATGCCGTCGATGTCCTCGGCCGACCTGACCGTCAAGGCCCGGGTGCGCAACGACTCATCGGCCGCCGTCACCACGACCGTGTCCGGCACCGCGGGTCCGGCCACCGTCAGCCGCACTGTCTCCCTGGCCCCCCACGAGACCAAGACCGTGGTTTTCTCCCCCGCCGACCACCCCGCACTACGGCTGCGTTCGCCCCGCGTGTGGTGGCCCGCCGCCATGGGCGGCCAGCCGATGTACCGTCTCGACCTGACCGCGACGGTGAACGGGGCGCCCTCCGACACCGCGCACGAGTCCTTCGGCATCCGCGACGTACGTGCTCCGCTGAACGCCGACGACGCCCGGCAGTACCGGATCAACGGCCGCCCGCTGCTGATCAAGGGCGGCGGCTGGTCCCCCGACGAGTTCCTGCGCTGGGACCGCACCTACGTCGAGGACCGGCTGAAGTACGCCCTGGACCTCGGCCTGAACACCCTGCGCCTGGAAGGGCACATCGAGCCCGACGAGTTCTTCGACCTCGCCGACCGGTACGGGATCCTGACGCTTCCCGGCTGGGAGTGCTGCGACAAATGGGAGGGAGAGGTCAACGGCACCGAGGCCGGGGAGAGCTGGGACACCCCCGACTTCGCCGTGGCCAGGGCTTCGATGGCCGCCGAGGCCGCCCGGCTGCGCCACCACCCCAGCGTGATCTCCTTCCTGATCGGCAGTGACTTCGCACCGAACGAGGACATCGAGGAGGGCTACGTCGACGCGCTGAAGGCCGCCGACTGGAGGACCCCGGTGGTTCCCGCGGCCTCCGACTCCTCCGCCCCGCTCACCGGCGGCTCCGGAATGAGGATGACCGGTCCGTACGACTGGGTCCCGCCCGGTTACTGGTACGACAAGCGGGAAGGCGGCGCCACCGGCTTCAACTCCGAGACCAGCGCCGGTCCGGACGTCCCGACCCTCGACACGCTGCGCCGCATGATGTCCCCGGCCGAGCTGGAGACGCTGTGGAGGGATCCGTCCGCCGCCCAGTTCCACCGCTCCCCCTCGCCCACCTTCGCGACGCTGCGGCTCTACGACGCCGCCCTGGCGGGCCGTTACGGGCCCCCGACCGGCCTCGAGGACTACGTGCGCAAGGCACAGCTCGCCCAGTACGAGAACGTGCGCGCCCAGTTCGAGGCGTACGCCCGCAACGCCAAGGACTCCTCTGCCCCGTCGACCGGCGTCATCTACTGGATGTTCAACAGCGGCTGGACCTCCCTGCAGTGGCAGCTGCTGGACCGGTACCTCGACCAGGGCGGGGCCTACTTCGGCGCGAAGAAGGCGAACGAGCCCCTGCACGTCCAGTACGGGTACGACAACCGCGCGGTGTCGGTGGTCAACAACCGGGCTTCCGCGGCCTCCGGGCTGACGGCGCGGGTGACCCTCTTCAACACCGACGGCGCACAGAAGTACGACCGGACGGTGAGCGGCCTGAGCGTCGCGGGCGGCGGCGCGAGCCGCACCGCGCTGACGGTCCCGGCGTCGATCGCCGGCCTGTCCACCACCTACCTGGCGCGGCTGCTGCTGACGGACGCGGGCGGGCGGGAGGTGAGCCGCAACGTGTACTGGCTCTCCACGACGGCGGACGTGCTCGACTACGGGAACGGCACCTGGTTCCACACCCCCACCACCTCCTACGCCGATCTCAGGGGCCTGAACTCGATGGGGCGGGCGACCGTCACCGCGACGGCCTCGACGGCGGCGGACGGTGCGGGGACGTCCACGACCACGGTGACCGTACGCAACGCGGGCCCGGGGAAGACGCCCGCTCTGCTCACCGACGTCCACCTGGTGGGGGCGCGGGGCGCGCCCGTGCTGCCCGTCCGGTGGAGCGACAACCAGATCAGCCTCTGGCCGGGTGAGTCGGCGACGCTGACGGCCGCGTACCGGACCGGTGACCTGCGCGGCTCGGCGCCGAAACTGCGCATTTCCGGGTGGAACGCACCGACGGTGACGGTCCCGGCGGGATGACCGGATCTTTAGGCCGGAAAGCCGCTATCCGGAAGTGATCATCAGACCGTAGTAATGGCTTCCGGCCTGATCGGCCGTCCACGATGAACAAGGAGCCATCACCCATGACTCGCCTTCGCACCACAGGCATGGCCCTCGCCGGAGCCGCCGCGATGTTCGCCCTGACCGCCGCGCCCGCCCAGGCGGCCCCCGGTGACGTCACCACCTCCTGCGCGAGCGTCCTCACCCCGGCCGGCTTCGTCGACGTCAGCTGGGGCTACAGCAGCAGCTGCGGCACGCAGAGCTTCAGCCCGAACATCAAGCAGATCAAGCAGCTCACCGGGCTGCCCGTCGGCACCGTCGTCCAGGCCTGCGCCTCCACCTACCAGCCCGCGGGCTGGGTCCAGACGGCGTCGTACTACACCAGCAGCTGCGTGTACTCCTCGAACCCCAGCTTCAACAACAACGCATGGACGCTGAAGCGCGTCTCCTGACGGCCGATCAGCCGCAGTCCACTTTCGTCAGCCGGGTCCCCGACGCAGGCCTTCACGCCGGGGGCCCGGCCGGTCATGCCATCCCCCCCGGCCCGCCCCACAGGCCCGCCAGGTGGGCATGGAGGGCTTCCTGGGCCTCCTGGGGGGTGAGGTGGCCGATGAGGACGTGCATGGTGAGACCGTCCGCGAGGGCGAGGAGGGTACGGGCCTCCCGTCGCGGATCGAGGGGCGCGGCGTGGTCGGCGTCCTCGCGGGCTTCCGAGACGAGGTGGGCGAACGCCGCCTGCAGGGCCGCGTAGTTCGCCTTCAGCGTCTCGGCGAGTGCCTTGCTGACAGCCGCCTGCGCGACGAAGGCGAGCCAGACCCTGGCCTCGGCGCGGTGCTCTTCGCGGAGCAGTGCGACCTCGGTGGCCGCGTGGCCCAGGGCCGAGGCGGCCGACTGGGCCGGACTCCTGACGAGGCGCGCCTGCACGCGCTCGCCGATCCGCTCGCCGATGTGCCCGAGGGCGAAGACGAGCATCTCCTCCTTGGTGCGGAAGCACCGCTGGACGGCGCCCATGGACACCTCCGCGCGGGCGGCGACGTCGCGCAGGGTCACGCCCTCCAGCCCTCGTTCGTCGGCGAGCCGGCAGACGGCCTCGGCGATGATCCGGCGCCGGCCCTCGTGGTCCACCTGTCTGGGCATGCCCGATCGCCTCCTCGTTCCCCCACCCTCCGCGGGCTGTCGTGCCGGCCACTCTATTCGATGCACCCGCATCGGTTCACCGGGTATGGTTCCGATGCAAGCGCATCGAAACAGGCGACAGCAGCAACGACGACGGGGAGAGTACGAGCCATGCAGGACGCCTTGTGGCAGAGGACGGCCGCCGCTCAGGCGGCAGCCGTACGGAGCGGAGAGGTGTCGGCCGTCGAACTGGTCGAGAGCCACCTGGACCGCATCGCCACGGTCAATCCGCAGGTCAACGCGGTCACCCAACTCCTGGCGGAGCGTGCGCGCGAGGCCGCGGCGCGGACGGATCGCAGCCGGGCCGCCGGCGGAACGCCGGGGCCGCTCGCGGGCGTTGTGTTCACGGTGAAGGAGACCACCGCCATCGAGGGCGCGGCGACCACCTTCGGCGTGGAGCGATTCCGCGATCTCGTGGCATCGGCCGACGCTCCCCCGGTGGCGCGGCTGCGTGCCGCCGGGGCCATCCCGATCGGGCACGCCAACGTACCCACCCTGATCCTTGCCGGGATGCACACGCGCAGCGAGCTGTTCGGCGACACGGCCAACCCCTGGGACCGCGACCGGACCCCGGGCGGCAGCAGCGGCGGCGACGCCGTGGCCGTCGCCACGGGCATGGCGGCGCTCGGCCTCGGCAACGACTCCGGCGGATCGATCCGCGTCCCGGCCCAGTTCTGCGGTGTGGCGGGCCTCAAACCGACCACCGGGCGCTTCCCCGCGGACCACCGCTTCCTCGGCCCCGACGACCCCGGACCGGCGTCCCAGATGCTGGTCACCGACGGCCCGCTGGCCCGTAGCGTGGCCGACCTGAGGCTGGCGTACGAGGTGCTCGCGGGCACCGATCCGCGTGACCCGCGAGCCGTACCGGTGCCCGCGTACGGCGATCCGCTCCCCGGACCGGTCAAGGTCGCGGTCGTGGCGGATCCGGGCGGGCACGGCGTCGACCCCACGGTCCTCGCGGCCGTCGAGGCCGCGGCCGAGGCGCTGCGCGAGGCCGGATACGACGTGCGCGAGGTGGCGGACGTACCGAGGCTGGACGAGGCCCTCGACGCGTACGGCCGGATCACCGTGACCGAGTTCGCCCCGGCCTGGCCGGCGGTACGCACCCTCCTCGGCTCGGGCGGCGACCGCTACATCGGCATGGCGATGGAGCGGACTCCGCCCGCGAGCGCGGAGGAGTTCATGAAGCTGATGGGCACCTGGCTGAACATCCGCCGCTCGTGGGCCGAGTTCCTCGACGAATACCCGCTCCTGCTCGGCCCCTCGTTCACCGAACCGCCGGTGGAGCCGGGGCTGGAGTCACGCGACAGGGCGGGCCGGGACCGGGTCGCGTCGGGCATGCGCCTGTGCACGGTGACCAGCTTCGTGGGTGTGCCCGCCGTGGCCGTGCCCACGGGGGTGGTCGACGGGCTCCCGTGCGGGGTGCAGATCGTCGGCCGCGCCTTCCGGGAGGACCTGTGCCTGGACGCGGCCCAGGCGGTCGAGGACCGGCTCGGCGTGCTCACGCCGATCGACCCCGTCCGCGTCCGCGTTCACGGCCTCGCCGGTACCGGCCGGCGCAGCAGGTAGAGGGCCGCGGTCGAGACGAGGACGGCCATGCACGCGATGAACACCAGCCCGGCGCCCTCCAGACCGAGGGGACCCACCAGGACCCCCACACCGATCACCGGCACCGAGATGCCCGCGTACGCCACCACGAACAGCGTCGAGATCACCGCGGCGCGGCGGTTCGCGGGAGACGCCTCGGCGACCGCGGACACGGCCCCCCGAAAGGCCAGGCCCTGCCCGATTCCGCCGACGAGCGCGCTCAACAGCACCAGCGGCAACAGGTCCCAGCGCAGTGCGCCCGCGAGCAGCCCGAGCCCGGCCAGCAGCCCGGCGCAACCCAACGGCAGCGATCGTCCCACCCCGACCCGGCCGACCGCGAGCTGCCCGGCGGTCGAGGAGAAGAAGGCCAGTGCGACGACCAACCCGCTCACGGCGTGGTTGTGCACGTCCAGCGACTGCGCGAGGAAGGCCGGGCTGACCGACGTGAACACCCCGAACAGCGCGAACCCCACGAAGGCGGCGATCGCCGCGGGCCCGAACACCGCCCGCACCTGCGCGGGCACGCCGGGCCGCTGCGGCCGTACGGTACGCAGCGGCCGCCGCTCCCCCACGGTCTCCTCGAGCCGCAGCAGGACGAGGGCCGAGGCGGCCACGAGTACGAGGTGCACGGCGAACGGCAGGTACAGCGGCCAGGCCGCGTACTGCGCGAGCACTCCCGCGAGCAGCGGTCCGCAGCCCAGGCCGCCCATGGTGGCGGCCGTCGCCACGAACGTGGCCCGGGAGGCGCCTCCGTGCGGGGCCAGCTCCATCACGTACACCGTGGCGGCGCCGGTGAACAGCCCGGCGGAGAGCCCCGACAGCAGCCGCCCCGCGTACAGCCAGCCCAGGCCGGTGGCGGCCAGGAAGCAGACGGCGCTCGCCGCCGCGCAGCCCAGGCCCGCCAGCAGTACCGGCCGTCGGCCCACGGCGTCGGAGGCGTTGCCCGCCAGCAGCAGCACGCCGATGACCGCGAAGGCGTACACGGCGTACACGACGGTCACGGTCAGCTCGGAGAATCCGAACTTCTCCTGGTACAGCCCGTAGAGCGGGGTCGGCAGCGTGGTGCCGGCCATGCACACCGCGAACACCGCCCCGCCGAGCAAACACTGGCGCCACCCTCGGCGATCACCGTCCATGCCGCCGAAGGTATCCCCGCATCCGCTGGAACCAAGCGCCGCGCCGCCGCGTCTGTCGCGGGTATGAGCGAAGGAACCAGTGAAGGAACCCCAAGACGGACCGCGGGACGGGCCAGGGACATGGATCCGAAGGTGAGGCAGCTCGCCGGACGCCTCCTGGCCGGTCTCGGGGCGACGACCGGGGCCCTCTTGTGGGCGCCGCGGGCCGCCTTCAGCCTCGACGGCGGATTCGAGGCTCATGCCCGCGATCTGAGCGTGCTCTTCGTCGACCTGCCCCTCATCCTGCTCGGCGGCGGCCTGATTCCGCTCGTCACCTGGACGCTGACCACGCGGTGGGTGCGCAACCCCTGGCTCGCGCTCCTGCCGGCCCTGGCCGCGCTCGCGCTCGGGGCGTGGGGGCTCACCGAGTGGTGGACCCCTCGCCAGACGGAGGACCCCGGCTACGGCCCCGGCATGTGACCGGTCCGGCCGCCGCCCGTCACTGCAGGATGCCCACCGCCCGGGCCACCACGAGCAGCACCGTGATCAGTGACACCGCGGTCTGAGTCATCATCAGCAGCTTCGCCCACGTCGTCAGCGGCATGGTGTCGGTCGGGCTGAAGGCGGTGGCGTTGGTGAAGGCCACGTACAGGTAGTCCCTGAAGGAGGGCTGCCATTCGGGCGGGGCGATCTGCTCCTGCCCCATCTGCGGGAAGAGGAAGTCGGGGTAGTCCTTGGTGCCCTGGGCCCGGGCCGCCGGGCCGCCCCGGTCCCACTCCCAGTACCAGAGTGCGAAGGCGATCACATTGGTCACCCAGACGGAGCCGGCGGTGCTGAGCAGTTCCAGCGCTCCTCCTGCCCCGGTGGCGTGGAGCAGCTCCCGTACGAGCTTCACGGCCGACCACGCGTTGGCCAGGCTGATCGAGGCGGCCAGGCTCAGGCTGAGCCCGCGCAGCAGGTACGAGCTGCGGTCGAGGCGCCGGTGCGGGTTGAGGGCCGCGAGCGCCAGCAGCAAGGTGACCTCCAGTGCCGGGAGCAGCCAGTGCGGCTGGACGGTCAGCCGGTTCGGCAGGAAGAGCTGGAGTCCCACGGCGACCAGGATCGCCACCGTGACCGCCCAGCGCTCCTCCCCCTCGGTGGGCTGACGCCAGGCCGGTCTCCCCTCCCCCGGTCCGACGGAGGGTTCGAGCAGGCTCTCGATACGGTCGAGTCGGCGGTGCAGCCGCTCCACCAGTTCCCGGTCCGGCCCCGCGCCGTCACCGCTCGTGCTGTCGCTCGCGCTCTCGCTCGTGCTCATGGCGGACATTCTTCACTCGACGATGTGCCCGTCGCGCAGTTCCACCACCCGGTCGGCGAGTTCCATCAAGGCCGGGTCGTGGGTGGCGACCAGGACGGTGACTCCCTCGCTGTGCACCACCGCGCGCAGCAGTTGCATGATGGAGCGGCCCGTCTCGGAGTCCAGCTGCCCGGTGGGTTCGTCCGCGATGATCAGGGCCGGCTCGTTCGCCAGGGCCCGGGCCACGGCCACCCGCTGCTGCTGGCCGCCGGAGAGTTCGCCCGGGCGCTGGTCGGCGTGCTCGGTCAGGCCGACCAGGGCGAGCAGGGTGCGGACGCGCTCCTCGCGCTGCTGGGCGGGGACCTTGCCCAGCCGCATCGGGACCCCCACGTTCTCGGCGGCGGTCAGCACCGGGATCAGGCCGAAGGACTGGAAGACGAAGCCGATCCGGTCCCGGCGCAGCGCGAGCAGCCCGGTCTCGTCCAGTTCGGCGAGGTCGGTTCCGTCGAGGCGGACGGTTCCGCCGGTCGGGGTGTCGAGGCCGCCGACCACGTTGAGCAGGGTGGTCTTGCCGGAGCCGGACCTGCCCTTGAGCGCGGTGAGTTCGCCGCGGCGGACCTCGAAGGACACGCCGCGCAGCGCGTGCACGGCCTGGGCGCCGCTGCCGAAGCTGCGGCGCACCCCTTCCACCACCACCATGGGCGTCAGGGTGGGTGCCAGTGTGGTGACTTCTTGCTGCGACATGGTGTGCGTTCCCCCTCGGATCGTCCGGCGCGCGCTGTCCCCGAGCGCTCCGCCTTCCGAATTTGTTCATCTGTCACCTTCCGGACGCAAGACCCTTCGGCAACTCGATCGCCGGCGGGACGTCCGGCTTCCGCCGCGTCACTGGCCCGCGATGGCCGGGAATCGGCCCGCCCACGGCCGGAATCAGCCTGTCCACCGCGGTCTGTTCGGTTCCACCCCCTTTCCGTCCCGCCCCCGGGGCACCATGAGTTCCGTACATACGAACCAGGGGGGAACACATGAGGAAATACATGGCCGCCGCCGGGGCCGCGGTCGTTCTGGCCGGACTGGTCACCGCGGCCGGCCCGGCCGCGGCGGCCGGGTCCGTGCCCTGCAAGCCGGCGCTCACGGCGCTGGGGACGCTGCCCGGCGCCGAGGTGTCCTGGCCGCAGGAGGGCGTACGCGCCCTGGGCCGCGGCACCCTGTCGGTCGGCTCGTCCCGGGGCAAGGCGGTCTACTGGACCGGCAGCACCGTGCACCGGGTGCCCGTCCCCGACGGCAGCCGCATCGAGAGCGAGCTGGTCGGGGTGAACCAGGGCGGTCTGATGACGGGTTGGTACCGGCCCTACGGCACCACCGACCAGGTCGGCTTCACCTACCGGGCGGGCGACGCCTCCGTCTCCCGCCTGCCCGACGCCATCCGGTCGGTGGCGGGGCTGAAGGTCAACGACGCGGGCCGCGTGGCTGCCGCAGGGTACGGCGACCACTCCATCCGGGTCTACGCCGACGGGGCGCTGGAGCGGACGCTCGGCATTCCCGAGGAGATCGGCCCGGACGCGTACGTCGCCACCGTCGGCGGCATCAACTCCCGTGGCGACGTGGTCGCCAGCGTGCACAGGTCGGAGCCGGACACCGGCGGCCGCGTGGAGTACTCCCACCCCGTGCTGTGGCCCGGGGACGGGGGTCCGGCCCGGGTCCTCCCGCAGGCCGGCAGCGGGGGCAACTACAGCTGGGTGACGGGCATCGCGACGGACGGGACGATCGTCGGCAGCGACTGGTACGGGCCGGGCTACGAGTGGACGCCGTGGGTGTGGACGGCCCCGTACGGCGCCCCGGGCTCCTCGCCGGGTCGCCTGAGCACCCACCCGTTCGCGAGCCTGGAGGGGATCAGCCCCTCCACCGGCGCGGCCGTCGGCTCGGCCCGCTTCCACCCCGAGGACGCCGGCATCAACGCGGCCGACCAGGCCGTGCTGTGGCCGGGCTCGGGCCCCGTGCTGGCGCTCCCCCGGCTGGCCGCGGGCAAGGCCGCCTCGGCCGTCGCCGTGTCCGACGACGACCGCGCCGCGGGCAGCGCCGTCAACGCCTCGGGCAAGACCCGGGCCGTGGTGTGGAAGTGCGCCTCGCGGCAGGCGTACCTCCCGAGCTGATCGCCCCCGCCGCGACGGCTCCGGCGCTGCCGGGGTCGTCGCGGCGGTGCCGGGCGTGGTATTTGATCATCCGAACACAAGGGGTGAGCTATGTTTGAACACGAGTGACATAAGAAGGAGGCCCGCCGGTGTCATCGGGGCAGCAGGCACGCGCACAGGCTTCTGCGATCACGCCGACCGGGCCGGGTGAGCAGGCGTCGCAGCTGGGACGCGCCCCGGCCGACCGGCTGCTCGCGCTCTTCGACGGGCGTCGGCTGTCGCCCGGGCAACGGCGGATCGCCCAGTACCTGATCGACCACCTCACCGAGGCCGCGTTCCTCTCCATCACCGAGCTGGCCGAGCGGGTCGGCGTCAGCCAGCCGTCCGTGACCCGGTTCGCCGCGTCGCTGGGCTTCAGCGGCTATCCGGCCCTACGGGACGTGCTCCAGCCGATCGCGCTGAGCGCGGTGGCCGGCGCCCCCGCCACCCCGGACAGCCGCGAGCAGATCCGCCGCAACGAACTCCAGGCAGCCGTTGACGCCGAGATCGAGAACCTGGAGAACGTACGGCGGCTGCTGGCCGACACGAACCAGGTGCTGGACATCGGCCGGGAGCTCGCCCGTTCGGTGCCGCTGACGGTTCTGGGCCTGCGCATCTCGGTCTCGCTCGCGGAGTACTTCGCCTACGCGGCCCGCCGCATCCACCCGGATGTCCGCGTGGTGACCCGCGGGGGCAGCGTCGCGTACGACGGCCTGCTCCAGTCCAGGGCCGCGGGCGGCACGTGGGTGCTGGCCTTCGCCATGCCCCGGCACGCCAGGGAGACCCTGGCCGCGCTCCGGGCCGCGCGCAGCACGGGGCTGCGCGTCGCGCTGATCACGGACCCGACCCTGGGGCCGCTGGTCGAGGAGGCGGATGTCGCACTGACCGCCCCCACCGGGTCACGCCTGGTGTTCGACTCGTACGCGGCGCCCGGGATGCTTTCCGCCGCACTGTTGCAAGCCATGGCCGATGCGGATCCCGAGCGGACCCAGGCCCGCCTCGAAGGGTACGAGCAGGTCGCCGACCAGCACGGTTTCTTCCTGTAGCGAGAATTTCACCTGATCCACCCCCGGCGTATTCACGCCATCCAGGCGTATGAAATTTTTCATTCTCTTGCTTACTCGACGGTATATATGTTTACTGACGGCGGCGTTCCGGATCCACCAAGATGCCAGGGAGACGTCCCCACGTCCTCCCAGAACAGACACCCGGCGTGATGCTCCTCCTCACGTCACGGCGGGTCGTCCAGTCCGGCTTACGGATCCCGCTGAACGCATGGCGGCCTCGGTCAACCCCTGGGCCGAGGCCGCCCCAGCACAGCTCTCGATCAGAGTTCGACACCACTCGGAAGTGACGAGAATGCCCCAGACGGCCACCATCACGCGCAGCCCGGACTGGCCCTTGCAGGTCAAGGCCCCCGGGACTCACGATTGGGAACGCACGGCCACGCGCTGGCTGCGGGACCTCCTGCCGGCCCGATACGGCGGCTACCTGACGCTGACCCGTCATCCCGCGCTCCTGGCCAGGCACGTGCAGCTCCAGCTCCAGCACGAGATGCGCGCGGTGCGCGTGGCACTGCACACCTGCCGGGCCGAGCTGCCCATGATGGGCGTCGCCGAGTCCGTGATCGAGAACACGATCAGGATGTACGCCATCGAGCTGGAGCAGCTCGGCCGCCTGTCGCGCGGAGCCCGGCTCGTCACCGACTCGCTGCTCGTGAGCACCCCCGCGCAGCGCAAGCGCTGACCTCCGTCCCCCGTCACCCCGTCGTGCGGCGCCCGAGCGGCAGCAGGTACTGGAGCGGCTGGTCCAGGTCGTCCAGGCCGAAGAGCTCCTGGGCCAGGTCGTCGTGGAAGCCGCCCAGCGGAGTGCCGCCAAGGCCCAGGGCGGCCCCGGTGAGAAGCAGCGTCTGCACCATGTGGCCGGTCTCCAGCAGGGCCAGGCGCAGGGCGCGCAGGCCGTAGCGGCGGCGCAGCAGGCCCAGGTCCGCGTACACGCCCAGAACGGCCGGAGCCGCCTCGACGCCGATCCAGTCCGGGTCCGTCGCCGGGCGGGAGAGATACGTGGACAGCGCCTTGACCTGCGACGCCTCGGGCGCCGGGCCGACCCGGCGCAGCGTACGGCGTTCCGGTACGCAGTCGTACGTGCCCGCCGGTACGCCGGCCACGTCGAGGACCAGCATCCGCACCCGGGCCGTGTACAGGGCGCCCGCGCTCGGATAGGGCCGGTGGGCCAGGACCTGGACCGGGCCGTCCGCGGGGCCGTGCTCGGTGCGGCTGCTCTCGGACAGCGAGTGCCACAGCAGGGATCCCAGCGTGCCCGCGTCCACCGGCCCCCCGAGCGCACCCCGCAGCGAGGATCGGCCGGCCAGCACGCTGCGCAGCGACACCTCCGGCAGCGGGGCCGCCGGAAGGTCGATCTCCGGCCGGGTCGCCGCCTCCTGCGCGTCACTGGCCGTCGGCGGCCCGGGCGGCAGCGACCGCAGCGCCGTGTCCTCGCCCCGGCCGATCTGGAACTTGCTGCGCTCCAGGTACTGCACGTCGGACGCGGTGTGCCCGGGCGGGAAGAAGCCGGGCGGCTCGTCCGTCTCCAGCAGGGTCCGGGCGGCGAGCCGACACACCGCCCGCTCCTCGTCGGGGGTGACCCCGAGCCGGTTGAACAGCATGTGGAGCTGCGATGCCCAGACGCACGCGCGCCTGTCCTCGGTCAGTTCCTCCCCGCTCCCGGTGACCATCAGCGCGTCGGCCTCGCTGACCCGCTGCGCCCACGCGCCGAGCCAGGGCGCGGCGGTGCCCGCGCCGAGCCGCTCCCGCACGTTCGCCGCACGGCGCGCCAGCCCCGCGCGCTGGGCACCGTAGACGGAGTTGACCTGCATGTGCACCGAGGCGCCCGGGAGCAGCGGGACCTCGGTCACCCACCGCCAGCCCGCCGCGTGCTTGCGCAGCCAGCGCGCCGCGGTGAGCCGGTCCATACCGAGCCCGTACGCCGTCGTGTGGGCCAGGTCCGCCGCGAGCATCAGCCGCGCCGCGGCCCCGCCCCCTTCCCCGCCGTGCAAGGCCCGCAAGGCCTCCAGCA
Source organism: Streptomyces sp. NPDC060028 (assembly GCF_042736725.1). Classification (NCBI taxonomy): domain Bacteria; kingdom Bacillati; phylum Actinomycetota; class Actinomycetes; order Kitasatosporales; family Streptomycetaceae; genus Streptomyces; species Streptomyces sp. NPDC060028. The sequence continues at coordinate 13,992 of NZ_JBHWVJ010000020.1, forward strand.
CCACCCGGGTGGAAGCGGCGAAGACCTCCTCGGCGACCGCCAGCGCACCCGGGCCGCCGTAACGGTCCGCCTCGGGCTCGTACGCCACGGCGCGGACCTCGCCGTGGCGGGACGGCCACGGGCCCGGCGCCACCGGCACCGCCCGCGCCGCACGGACCAGCTGCTCGGGCAGCTGCGCGGCGGCCGATCCACCGGGGGCGCGCACCCGGATCCGTACGTGGGGGCCGTCCTGCGCATACCGGATGAAGAACCACCGGTCGGCCTGCCCGGAGGCCACCAGGCCGTCGAGGACCGGGGCCGCGTCCCGCAGCAGGAACGCGTCGATGTCCTCGGGGGTGGAGTGCAGGAAGAGGTGGTGGCTGTGCCAGGTGTCGGTGGTCGTCGTCACGGGTGGTCCTCGCGTCCAGGTCTGCGGTCGGCGGGCATCAGGGGAAGGGGTGCGGGTGGAGCGCCAGGTCCTCGTACCGCAGCGGCCGGTCGGTGCGGCCGAGCCGGTAGGGGACCTCCAGCAGCCGGGGCAGCCCACGGGTGCGGTGGTTGACGTGCCCGAAGGTCATCGGCAGCGAGCCGGGCACGACGACCTTCACGCAGTGCAGGCCGAGCCGGTCGCGCACCCCCGGCTCGCTCTGGTCGACGGCGATCACCTCCAGGCCGGCCCGCGACAGCCGCTCCACCGTGGCTTCGAGCAGGGCGGTCAGGTCGCCCACCGGCTCGGGCGCCCCCGGCCAGGCCTCCGCGACCGCCAGGCACGGCATGTCGGCGAAGAGGAACTCCAGGCGCGGTGCCGCCTCGGGAAGGGTGTTCAGCCCGACGTGGTCGTCCAGGCTCACGACCAGCTCCGGCCGGTCCAGCATCGGGCGCAGCCGCTCGGGATCGCGCGGGCGGCCCGCGGCGAGCGAGCGGTGCGCCGACTCCAGCACGTTGGTGACGACCTCGGCCACCGCCGACCGGATCGCCGCGCGCGGGTCGTGGTGGGCCCCGGCCGCCAGGAACATCCGCGGCGCCTGCGGGTGGGAGCCCTCGTACCGGCAGACCGCCACGACCGCCGGGATGCCGAAGTCGTTCGTCGCGTCGAGCAGGACGAGCCGGTAGCCCGCCACGGCCGCCCGGTCCGCGAGCAGGGCCGTACCCGGGTCGTCCGGCGGCGGCTCGATGCGGCGCAGCGGCGTCGCCGCGTACCAGGCCATCAGGAAGGCGTCGCGTTCCGCCACCTCGAACAGGCCGTAGAGCGCCGCCTCTTCGGGGCTGTTGCCCAGTCCGCAGCCGTTGGAGGACTCGTACACCACGCGCGGCCGGCCGGCGCCCGGCACGTCCCAGTACGCCACGTGCTCGGGGACGGCCGTCGCCCGCCGCCGGGTGAGCGACCAGCCGTGCACCCAGTCCAGCTCCAGATCCGGTGTGTACGGGACGGTGGGTGACGCGGGGTGCCCGTGGTAGGCCGGGTCGGGCAGGCCGAGCCGCTCGGGGTCCACCGCCCGGCCGGGGCCCAAGTCGGCGAAGGAGGCGCGCAGATCGGTGCGCCGGCCGGTCGGACGCATCCCGGCGTACCGCTCGATGCTCTCGTACAGCGCGATCCGCTCGCTGTCGGCGAAGTCGTGGGCCCGGCCGTAGCCGCCGTCGTCGACGGACCGGCCGTCCGTCACGAACGCCGTGGTCAGGCAGAAGGCCGAGTCCTCGGAGCGGAAGAGGCGTCGGACCGGACCGAACCGCTCGTCGTACAGGGCCGCCCTCAACTCGTCCGATCCGGTGCGGGGGTTGGGGCTGCGCAGTACGTACGGGTCGGGCAGCGGCCGGGGCTGCGAGGGCAGCGGGGCCGCCCCGGCGGCGCAGTCCGACGGCAGCGGACGGCACACCGCGCAGCCGCCGACCGGGCGGATGCGGTGGGTGGACCAGGTGGCGCGGCCCTGGTGCACGACATGGACGACGGCGCTTCCCGGATCGTCGTCACCGTCCCGCGGTTCCAACAGGTCCAGTACGAGGGCGCCGACGGACTCTTCGAGCGCCGGGGACGGCACGCCGGCCAGCGCCAGCTTCGGGCTCTGCCAGGGGACCCGGCCGCCGGCCGTGGCCAGCCGCTGGTACTCGGCGCAGCACAGGCAGGCCGCCGCGCCTGGGCGCAGCACCGGTCCCACCACCGTCAGGGCCCCGTCGAAGCGCACCGGGACCAGGGCCACGGGGTGGCCGAGCGCGTGCCGGCTCAGCTCCTCGGCGAGCCCCGGCGTCCACCGGGGCAGCAGGACCACGGCCGGGCCGGCCACGGCCGCCGTCGCGGAGCCGGCGTCGAGCACCGGTACGGGCAGCGCGCCGAGCGGGCCGGTCACGGTCACGGTCGGGCTCCCGCTCCCGGTCACGGCGGTCATCGGGCCTCCCCCGGGGTGTACAGGACGGTGAAGCCGAAGGCCCGTAGGGTGTCGGCGAGTTGCCGGGCCCGATGCGGTACGGGCGCCCGCGCGGGGAAGGCCGGGAAGGCCGCTCCCGCTCCCGTCAGCCTGTGCAGTGCGTCCTGGAGCTCCTCCTCGCGTCCGGCGGTGTCCGCGAGCCAGCGTCCGGTCCACCCGCAGTCCTCCCAGGCGGCCGTCTGCGCTCCGGCGGACGCCAGCGGGGCGACCGCGCCGCCCGAGGGAGGGGTGCGTACGGGGGTCGGCGCCCCGGCGGAAACGGCGGCCACCGCGGCGAGCGCCGCGTGCGCCGCCGCGTCACCCGGTGTCGCCTCGACGGCGTCACCCAGCACGACCGATGCGCTCCGGCGGACGACGGCCCGGTACACCTCCTCGCCCGGGGCGGCCCGGAACACCTCCAGCCGGGCGGCCACGGCGAGGCGGCCCGTCAGCGCCGTCCACCAGTGGCGGACCTGCGGATGCCCGGCCCACCGCGCCTCGGCCACGGACGGGAGCCCGGCCGGTGGTCCGCAGCGGTGGACGGCCGCCTCGCGCAGGGCGCGGCCGCGGGCGTGCCCCGGGTTCGCGCCGACAGTGAAAGCCGCCCCGCCCAACAGCAGTTCGGCGGCCCGGCAGAACACCTCCAGGCGTGCCAGGTCCAGCCGCGGCGCGCCGCCGACCAGGCTCCCGCCGCACTGCGCGGTCGCGGGCGGCTCGCAGGCGGCGAGCGGTACGGGCAGTTGCCGCAGGTCCCCCGGGAGCGGCTCGGGCAGTACGCCGCACCGCGCGTCGCACAGGGCCGCCATCCGGCGCAACGCTTCGCCGAGGGTGGCCGCGGGCGCGAGGTCCGTCGGCCGGTCGGCGTCGGCCCGGCCGGGGCCGGGCCAGGTGCGGTACTCGGCCCGCAGCGGGCGGGCGTCCGCGAGGAGCACCGCGGGAAGCCCGGGCAGCAGCCGCTCGTCCTCGCCCTCGTGCGCCGGGTCCGGCAGCCCGGCGGCGCTGCACAGCAGCCGGTGCGCGGCGGCGCCCGCGAGCAGGGAGACGAACGCGGTGGACCCCGCCGGCGCGGGCGCAGGGGGCCCGAGCCGTGCTTCCAGGGCCGCCGCGTCGGACCGGAGTCGGGCCGCGCTGGCCGGGGCGGTGGCGTAGCCGCGCTCGCCGCACAGTCCGGCAGCGACCCCGCGCCCCGGTCCGGCGCCGTGGGCGTACAGCAGGACCCGGCCCGCGGGCAGGTCGGGGTCGACGGTGTACGAGACGGGGAGCCCGCCCCGCGCAAGTGCCCGCCCGGCGGCGCCGGCCAGCGGGGTGTCGGGGGCGCCGGCCACCACCTCGGCCCGCGTCGTGGCGAGCGCCGCCGCCGCGGCGGCGGGACGCTGCGCCGTGACGGCGATCCACTGCGCGACCGGGTCTGCGGCGGCCGGCCCGGCGGGCGCCGCCACGAGCAGGTCGTGCGCGGCCAACTGCCCGAGGAGGGTGTCCAGCGCGGCGCGCAGGGGCGCGTCCGGCTCCATGCCGTCCAGGAGGTCCTCGACCCCGCCGACCCGCAGCGGCTCCTCCAGCAGGCGCCACAGCGAGGGCAGCGCGGTGCTGCCCTCCAGGGTGACGCTCCCGCGCCGGCCCCTCAGGTGGAGGCCGCTGCGGAGCGGGGTCACGGCGACTCCGGGACGCAGCCTCCGTACGGTCCGGGGAGCGGCGGCGGGGGCGGGCTCGGCGGGGGCGGCGGTCACGGCACTCACGCCCTCGCCTCCACGACGTCGATGACCGCGTCGATCTCCGCGCGCCAGTCGCAGCCGGTGAGGCGGGGCACCGTACGGACGACCAGGTGCGCCGCCAGGTACCGCTCCAGCGGCCGGATGTCGCAGATCGCGAAGAGCCGGTACAGGGCGTTGGTGCAGGACCGGTACACCAGGTAGTCGGGACGGCTCCACATCGCCCCGTCGGGGTCGGAGCGCCGCAGCAGCCGGTGGAACTCGCTGTACTGGGTGCGGACGTCCTGGTTCCAGCGCTCGGCCGCCGCGGCGTCCCCGGTGGCGGCGGCTCGCGCCCGATATTCGAGCGGGGCGCCGTGCAGGTCGGCGCCCGCGTCGTACCGGCCCTGCGTCAGCTGCCAGGCGCCCGCCGAGAAGTCTGCCCAGGCCCGCTCCCAGCCCTGCGCGCCGCCTGCGGCGATCCGCCCGACGAGAGCGGTCACCGTGTCGCCGGCCTGTTCCCAGTGCTGTTCGAAGCGGGCGCGCAGCCGCCCGTCCGGGTCGTCGTGGAGGAGGAAGTCCTCCAGGTGGGAGACGTACGAGAAGTGGCCGCCCGCCAGACCTCCGGGATGGGCGGCCGCGTGCGCGGCGAGAGCGGCCACCGCGAGCTGGAGCCGTGCCTGTGCGCTGTCGCCGTGGTCCCCGAGGAAACCTGCTCCGGCCCGCAGCGCGCCGAGCCCGGCCCGGAGCAGGTCGTCGCGCAGCCCGGCGCCGTCGTCGCCGAGGAGGCCGCGTACCGGGGAGCGGTCGACGGGCTCGATCCGGACCGTGTTGTCCGCCACGATCGGGCCGTAGGGCGGGGCGATGAGCTCGGCGCGCCCGGCCTCGGCGGCCCGCTCCAGCAGTTCGGCCTCGGTGAGGTCGCCGTGCGAGGGGTGTGTGCGGAGCCAGCCGCGGATGCGGGACGCGGCGGCCTCGGCGGCGGCGTCCACCTGCGCCGGCGGGCCCTGCAGACGCAGCCTGAGGTGGGGGCCGTGCAGCCAGTGCCGTTCGACGTGCGCGGCCAGGCCGTCCGCCGCGCAGGACTCGGCGAGCGGCAGCATCACCTCGCGCAGGAGCGGGGCCTTGACGGGGTGGTGGTGGTAGGCGACCACGTCGCGGGCGCCGGTGTCGTGGGGGTGCACGTGCGGCACCGTCCCTTCCTCTGTCGTCTGCGGGCGGGTCACCGCGACCGCCCGGCCCGGTAGACCTCCAGTACGAGTTCGACCGCGCGGGTCGGGGCGGCCAGGCCGCCGGGCGCCGGCAGCGCCTCCTCCAGGACCGCGCCGTCGGCGTGGCGGGAGAGCCACTTGGCCAGGCAGTGCAGGTGCAGTGCGTTGCCGAGGTCGATGAAGTGGGGTTTGGGCATGCTCAGCCGGCTCAGGAAGTCCTCGGTGGCGCGCCCGGTGGGAGCGGTGGCGGCCGGGTGCAGGAAGACCTGTTCGGGCAGGTCCAGCAGCGCGCGCCAGCGGGCCGCCACCGCCGGGACCGGTCCTGCTCCGAGGTCGGCTCGCAGTGCGCGCACCACGTCGGGCGGCAGCGTCCAGCGGCGGCGCTGGAGCACCACGTGGCGGTGGCTCAGCCTGGGGCTGTGGATCACCTGGCCGCCCGGCGCGGGGAGCGTGCGCCGCGGCACGAGCGCCCGGAAGTCGACGACACCGTGGGGCTGGTCGCACAGGTGGGCCCCGATACGGCGTGGCAGCAGGACCGGCGCGAGGAAGCCGGGGTAGAGCACGTCGAGGAGTTCGCCGGTGCTCCGCAGGCGGAACCGCACCTGGTCGGTGGCCTCGTCGTGGACCAGGTCCAGGTCGCCTTCGCCGATGGAGGCCCACCGGCGGTCGGGGCCTATCTCGTCCGGGACCAGCAGGGGGTGGAGGTTGGCGTTGAACCCGCCGACGGGCCGCATCTGGGCGGCCCGCGCGCCGGGTCCCAGGCCTCGGCCGATCTGCCGGGACACCTCGGCGGTCGCGCGGGGGTCCAGGGCGTCGAGGAAGCGGCTCGTGAACCGGCCCCAGCCTCCGTACACGTGGTTCACGGCCAGTCGGCCCCGGTCCGGGTCGCGCTGCAGGAAGTACGCGTAACTCAGCGGCCGTTCCACCGCCCACCGGGGCAGGCGTTCGCCGAGGGTCTTGACGAGGTCCGGTGGCAGGACGACCTCGGCGCCGTCGGCCGGATTCCCGGCGCCGGCGTCCCGGATGGCCTCCCGCAGACCGTCGGCGACCTCCGTACGGAGGTCCGCCAGCTCGTCGCCGCCGGTGGGGAAGGCGGGCCGGTCGGCGGGATCGAGGACCGCGAGTCGTCCGGCGGCCTCCCAGGCCTCGGTGACCTCGGCGCCGAACTCCCACGGGCGGGGGCAGTTGCCGCCGCGGCCGTACCGCTCGACGAAGCGGTCGCGGACGACACGGCGTACGAGATGGCCGAGGTCGAAGAGCTCCGCGAGTGCGGTGACCTCGCCGAGCGCCTCGTGGTCGGCGGCGTCGAGGAAGCCGTCGAGCGCCAGCGGGCGCGGGGCGACGACGTCCTCGGACAGCACGGTGAGTGCGGCGGAGACGGACGGGACGGGACGCCCGGCGTCGGCCAGCGCTGCCGTCCAGCGCTGCGAGAGGCCGGCGAGCAGGGCGGGACGCTCCGCGGCGGGTGCGGCGGCGAACGCCTCCGTCAGCAGGGCGAGTTCGCCGATGCGGTCCGCGAGCGCGGCGTCCTCGGGGTGCGTTTCGCCGAGCCCCCGCAGCCATGCCGCGATGCGCGCCACCGGGTCCGGGTCCTGCGGCGGGACCGGGTCGCCCGGCGCCAGCAGGCCGGCGTCCGCGAGACGGTCGAGGAAGGTGACGGCCGCGGTCCGGCCGTCGCCGCCCGCCCCCTTGAGGGCCGCGGCCAGCAGGCCGGTCAACTCCCCGAGCGGCAGCGGACTTTCGGCGTGTCCGGTGACCAGGCCCAGCGGCCCGCCGAAGGCCACCTCGACCTCGTCCTCGCCGGCCACGAGGTAGCGGCCGCCGGCGAAGGCGGCCCGGTCGCGGGAATACGTCGCCCGGCCGTCGGCGACCCGGGCGGTGCTGGTGATGCGGTGGGGCAGCGCGGCCCGTCGGTGCGGCGCGTCCAGGAGGGCGAGGGTGAGGGCCGTCGTCAGGGTGCGGTTGGCCTTCACGACCGCGTTCAGGGGGCCCTCGAAGAAGGGCGGGGCGCCCCAGGACGGGACCGGACGGGCGGGCGCCTCGGGCAGTGCGCCCCAGCCGACCGCGGTGAACCAGGACAGCGGACTGGTCTTGGTGCTGGCCCGCAGGGCGTAGCGCAGTACGCCGGGTTCCTCTTTGCGCGCCCGGCGGTCGGCCGCGCCGGTGCCCGCGCGGTCGACGGCCCGGAGCAGGTCGGCGCTGGTGAGGGCGACGGCCTTGCCGAGGGCGGGTTCACGGCAGAGGGCTGCCAGGTCGCTGCGTTCGGCGGCCAGGGCCCGTTCGGCGGCGGCGCCCAGCTCGGCGAGGAGTGCGGCGCGGCGGGCGCGCAGGGCGATCCAGGTGGCGAGCCGGGGTACGCGGTCCGGCAGGTCGCCGAGGCGGTCCAGCAGGGCGGGGCGGGGCTCGCGCCCGTTGTGCAGGGCGCGGCGCAGCGGGAGGACGACGTCGCGGTGGAAGTCCGCGGGGTGGCCGTCCAGGCTCTCGTACAGGCTGTCGCAGAGCGGGGTGACGCTCTGCAGGAGTCGCGTCTCGACCCGGTGCAGTCGGCCGAGCAGGGCGCGGAACTCCGCCGCGTCCGGCCGCTGCGCCGGGTGGGCGAGCACGGTGGCGCGGGCGAGTGCGTACGGTGCGGAGGTGACCCGGTACCCGTCGGCGCCGGCGGCCGTGCGGTGCGGCTGCGGCATGGTGTCCCGTCCTGTCGGTGGTGGCGCGGGCTTCCCGCCGCTTGCCAGGGTGCGGCGGGAAGCGTCCGGCGTGCGGGTGGAGGGCTACAGCGGGAGTTCCGGAAGCTGCGGGTGGGCGCACGAGGACGAGCCGCAGGAACAGGAGCTGCCTCCGTTGGACGCGCCGCCCTCGGGCAGCGCGACCGTGTCCCGCATGGAGGTCACGGTCAGTTCGCCGAGGTCGAGCTCCTCGAGGTCGAAGCCGGGGGTGTCGTCGAAGTGGGTCATGCCTGTCTCCTCTGGTGGAGGGCCGGGGTGCGGGGTGTGCGTGGCTCTCGGCGGTCAGTCCGTGAGGACGCCGGTCTCCATCTGCGGCTGCGCGCAGGAGGACGAGCCCTGGCAGGAGCAGGAGCCCCAGGACGCGCCGCCCTCGGGCAGCGCGGCGGTGTCGCGCATCGACGTCACGGTGAGGTCGCCGAGGTCCAGGTCCTGGAGGTCGAATTCGGTGTTGCGTGCCGTGTCGGACATACGTGTCTCCCGTGGTGGAGCGGAAAGAGGAAAGCCGGGGGCGTACTGGAGGAAGCCTCGAAGAGCACTTCGAGGTCGACCGACCGCCGGGCCGCGGCAGCAACGGAACCTGCTCGAGGCCCGGTCGGGTTCGAGGCCGGATCACCCGGTCTCGAACCCAAGGTTCCGCCGGAGCGCTGCAGAGTCGCTGGAGTCGAAATCCAGATCGCCTCGGGATCCGCCGGAGGCCGGGTGGCGCGTCGCGGTCCGGCGCCGCCCGGGTCAGCCCGCGGCGGGGACCGCCGCGGCCAGGCGGCCCGCTCCCGCGAAGTGCAGCCGGTCCAGGATGACCCCGTACCGCCAGCCCGCCGCGCGGTGGAAGCACAGGTCGCTGGGGATCGGAGCCTCACGGAGGTCCGCGGCGTGCGTGCCCTGCGGGAGTTCTGCGGCGGCCGCGCGCAGTGGGTCGGGCGAGCCGGCCCACTCGCCGACCGGGACCGGCCGCGGCCACGGCTCTCCGGTGTTGGGGAAGAGCCACCCGCCGTCCCGGGAGACCCGCCCGGTGAATCCGGGCCGGTCCGCGGCCTGCCGGGCCAACCGGGCGAAGGTCAGCAGCAGGTCGGCCAGGGACTCGGCGATCAGCTTCACGTCGGGGTACTCCCGCAGGCCCTTCGCCTGGTCGGGCACGGACACGGCGTACCCCCACTCCCCCGTGTCCGTGTCGATGCGGATCTGCGCGAGTGCGCTGCCGCGGCCGTAGGTGATCCGGGCCAGCGGCCAGTACGTCCCGTCCCCGCCGAGCATGCGGTGCACCTCGGGGTCCACCGCGTGTTCGGGCGCCCCGGGGAGCAGCCGCAGGGCGGGCAGGCCGGTGACCGCCACCCCGCCGAAGGCGCGCAGCACCGTCCGGACGTCCTCGGGCACCGCAACCGCCCAGCCGTCCATGACGGCGTCGGCGCAGCCCGCTTCGAGCGTGACGAAGCCGGGGAACTCGTCTTCCAGCGCACGCAGTTGCTCCACCGCGCGCCGGGCGGCGTCGCGCGGTACGGTGTGGCGGCGCACCGGCCGGCCGAGGAAGTCCCCGCTGACCGCACTGGTCAGGAGCAGTGCCCGTCCGTCGCCCACGATCCGGAACTGCACTTCGCTGCTTCCGGTGTCGGCGGTGTTGTGGCGAGTGGAGAAGTGCGGCTCCCAGTTCACCGCGCACGGGTAGCCGGGCAGGGCGCGCAGGTCGACGAGGTCGGTCAGCGAGTCGCCGCGCCCGACGAGTGCGGAGAGTTCGGCGTCGGCCCCTTCGGCCTCGGCCACCTCGATGCTCGGGACGGCCGGCACGAGGTGCGTACCGGTGGCCGGCCGTACTGCGGCTGCGTCGGCCGGCCGCTCGGCGAACCCGTGGAGCCAGTCGGTGAACTCCGCCGCTTCGACGGTGACCTCGCACTCGTCGCCCCACGGGTTGACCGCCACGACGGGCCCCCAGCAGGCGCTCCCGGTCCCGACGATGAGCGACCCCACGCCGAACTCCGCCTCACCGAGGGTCCAGTAGCCGTCCGAGAACACCGCGCGGCCGCGCGGTCCGAAGCTGTACTCGTGCTCCTCGGTCTCCAGACCGCCGATCTCCCGCAGGACGACCCGTACCTCCTCGGGCACGTGCACGCCCCAGGCGTCCATCTCCGCATCCGTGAAGCCGTCGGCCAACTCGACCTCGTCGCCCCGCTGCCGCAGCGACCGCAAGGCGGCGACCGCCTTCGCCGCCCGAGCCGTTCCCGCGTCGTCCATGTCCCGTGCTCCCCGTGTCGTACGCCCGTATCCGGTGCCCGAGCCTAGGCCGGTCCAGGCATGGAGCCGGGTCACGGGTCACGGGGTCATGGTTCACGGGGTCATGGCGTCTCGGACCTTCGCGGTGTCGACGAACTGCTCGAACCGGACGATCCGACCCGCGCGGACGGTGAAGTGGTGGGCCACGCGGACGTCGAGCGGCTTGCCCGTTGCCTTGTGGGTCGCGGTGTAGCGGGCCAGGACGACGACGTGCTCGCCCTCGGTGACGTACGTGTCGTCGTGGGCGGTCCAGTCGTCCCAGTCGGCGGCCAGGCGTTCCATCACCGCGGAGGTGACGCCCTCAGGCGTGCGATAGGTGCCGGCGAGGGGGAAGCCGGCCATCTCCGTCCATTCGACGTCGTCGGCCAGGGTGGCACGCAGGGCCTGGAGGTCTCCGGCGGCGGAGGCCAGGTACTGGCGGCGCACCACGGCGGCGGGCGTCGCGGAGGTGGCGGGATCGGTGTCGGTGTGCTGGTGCATCCGGATCAGCTCCAGGTCATTTCGCCCGTGGCGACCTTCGCGCCGATCTGCACCGCGATCAGCATGCCCGCGTCGGGGTGGCGGGCAGTCATGGCGTCGGTGAGGGCCTGGCCGTCGGCGGCCTTGCCGAGCTCGGTTTCGAAGGCGGTGAGGTAGTCGCGGGTGTACGAGATGGGGGTGGCATCGGTGGCGGTGCCGGGCAGGCGGTGGCCCGGCACCACCAGGGCCGGGTCGAGTGCGGCCATCTCGTCCAGGGCCCCGACCCAGGCGGCGCGGGCCTCGGGGGTGGCGGTGTCGGCGACCCAGACGTGTTCCTGCTGGAAGGTGAGCACGCCGGCGACGACGGCGCGGTGCTCGGCCTGCCAGAGGTAGTGCCGGTCGGGGAGCTCCGGGGAGGCGGCCTTGAGCTCGAAGCGGAAGCCCTCGAGGGTGATGTCTCCGGTCAGCGGCTCCATTTCGACCAGGCGGGTCGGGCGGTTGACGCCTACGGGCTCCCAGGCGGCGAGCTTGCCCTGGTAGGCGGCCTTGATGTGGTCGATGACGATCGGCGTCGCGAGGATCTCGGCATCGGGGAAGGCGTCCGCGATGACCTCGGCGCCCCAGTAGTAGTCGGGGTCCGCGTGGCTGATGAACACCGTGGTGAGGTTCTTGCCGGAGTCGAGGATCTCGGCGGCCAGCCGGTGGCCGTCGGCACGGGTGAAGCCGGTGTCGATCAGGAGCGCGTCCCGCTCACCGGTGATGAGGGTGGCCGTCTTGTTCTTCGAGCCGACGGGGAAGTCCAGGTCGATGACCTTGAAGTCGAGAGCGCTCATGATCACACCACCATCGATCCGGTGCGGGCGGAGGCGAACTGCTCCAGGAGGGTGTCGATCGTGTCGGGCTCGGCGTGGCCGACGGCCAGCACCGCCGTACGGTCGCCGTCCTGGGCCAGGAGGGTCGGGTAGGCCTGCGCGCCCAGGGCCGCGGCCCGCCGGAAGTCGGCCTCGGCGGCGTGCCGGGCGGCCGGTGCGGTGAGGGCGGCGCCGACCGCTGCGGCGTCGAGGCCGGCCGCCGCGGCGATACGGGTGAACGTGCCGGGATCGGACAGGCTCAGGCCGTCCTCGTAGAACGCGGCCTGCACGGCCATGGCGAGCTCCGCCGCCCGTTCCGGGGCCGCCGCCTGCCGCAGCGCCGCCACGCCCAGGGCGGCGTCCGCGGAGTCCATGACGAACGAGCCGTCGGCGATCAGCCGCTCGTACCCGGGCCCGAACACGACACCGGTCAGCTCGCTGATCTTGGCGTTGGCGCCCTGGACGTAGCCGAACTCGCGGATCGGCACGGCCCGCGGCCCGGTGAACAGGCCGCCCGACACGACCTCCACGGGCAGCTCGGGGTGGCGGCGCGTGACCTCGGCCAGGGTGGGCGCGAAGCCGTAGGACCAGCCGCAATAGGCGTCGAAGACGTAGAGGAGTTTCATGCGCGGACCTTTGCAGAGGGAGTCTGGAATCTGGAGTCGCTCCACACCGGAGCGGTGTACCTGCCTGAACAGTATCTGCTTCGTCAGGTATTCCCGCGCGGCGAAAGGCCCCGCCCTCGGGACGTACGACCTGCCGCAGCCCTACCGCAGCCGGGGCAGTGCGTCCCGCGCCGAGTGGGACAGGATCCGCAGGCACTCCATGAACTGCTCCCGCGCCTCCTCGGGCAGCGGAGCCAGGAAATGGCGGCGGATGTTCTCCACGTGCAGCCGGCTGGCCCGCACCACGACGTCCTCGCCGTGCTCCGTGAGCCGCAGCAGCCGGCCCCTTCGATCGCCGGGATCATCGGCACGTACCGCCAGGCCGGCCGCCTCCATCCGGTCCACCAGACGCGTCATCCCGCCCGTGGTCAGGACCCGCTCCTGCGCGACCGTCCGCATCGACACCCCCGGACCGCCCGCCCTGCCCACGATCAGCAGCACCTCGTACATCGCGTGGGTGATCCCGAACTCCTCCTCGATCGCACCGCCGAGCAGGTACTCCAGCCGTCCCGCGGCCCCTTGCAGCCGCCCGAACGCGAGCACCAGCTCGTCGTTCGCCGCCTCCTGCGCCGAAACGATTCCCGCACCGTCGCCCACCCGCCTCACCCCTCACCTTGTCCGGACCCAGGGCACGATCATCACCCGCAGCCCGGATGCGCGCGGCGGCGAGTCCGGGATCAATCACAGCTGAGCCGATCTCAGTCATGGTTGATCGGCCCGGATCCAGGGGCTACCGTCTCCCCGGAATGCCCAAGATCGGCCCGGCCCGCCACAAAGGAACACCGTGATACGCAGCCCCCGTAGAACCCTCGTGGCCCTGGCCGCGGCCACCGCCCTCGGCAGCGTCGGGGTAACCGCACTCGCCGTCGCCCAGCCCGCCGCTCCTGCCGCCGGCGAGGGCTCCATGCCGTACGCGGTCGAAGACTTCGCGGGGTACCTGGCGGACCCCGCTCCGGTGCCGCTGGAGGCCACGTTCAACGATCCCGCCAAGACGGCTCCGCGGCCGCAGGGCGTCAGTCCCAGCGCGTGGGGGAACCAGAACGCGGTCCGCGACCAGCTGATCGACCTCATCCGGCGCGCCGAGAAGGGCTCGCTCGTCCGCGGGTCCGTCTACCTGTTCACCGATGACGAGGTCCGCAAGGCGCTCCTGGCGCGCAAGGCTGACCTGCGGATCCAGCTGCTCCTGGACGGGGACGCGGTGGCGAGCCAGGTGTGGAGGCCGGGGCCGGACGGCGCTCCCGAGGCCGTGGCGACCGGCAGCGAGTACAAGGCGCTCAGCGATGCGCTGGGGAAGGCGGAGTACGGGCAGAGCATCGACGCGGACACCGCGGGCTCGTTCGTCCTGGCCTGTCCGGAGGACCGCGGGTGCGTCGGCAACCGCGTGCTCGCGCCGGCCGGCGGCACCGGTGAGGGCGAGTCCGCCATCAACCACAACAAGTTCTTCCTCTTCGAGAAGGTCGGCGCCACCTCGAACGTGGTCTTCCAGGCCTCGGCGAACCTGACGTCCAACCACCGTGTCGGCATGTACAACAACGCCGTCACCATCCCCGACGCCGGGCTGTACCAGGAGTACAGCCGCTACTGGACGCAACTACTGGACCACGGGACGCATGGCGCGGGCATGCCGGACAACTACACGACCAAGGACGTCGGTACGTACAAGACGTACTTCTTCCCGCGCATCGAGTCCGACAAGGACATCGCGCCGGGCTCCCCCGTCGACCCGCGCAACGACGCCGGGACGGACACGGTCGTCTCGCTCCTGCAGAACGTGGACTGCAAGGCCGTACCCGCCACCCAGGTCCGCATCGGCATGTACGCCTTCACCCGGACCCAGGTCGCCGACACACTGCGCGAGATGCAGGCCGCGGGCTGCGAGGTGCAGGTGGTGCACAACGGGGACCCCGGGAACGTCGGCAGCGCGGTCAAGAGCGCCCTCGCGACCTCCGGGCTGAAGACGCTGCGCGTGTGCGAGGGCACCGAGGCGGGAGCCGGCGCCCTCGGCATCCACTCGAAGTACCTGCTGATCGACGGCACGTACCTGGGAACCGGCGGGCGCAAGCTCGTCTTCACGGGCAGCCACAACTACACGTACCCGAACCTGCGCTCCCAGGACGAGACGCTCCTGAAGATCGAGAACACCGGCATCTACGAGAAGTTCCGCCAGAACTTCGACAAGACGCTCCTCGAAGGCGGCCACTGCAACCGCACGTACGCGACCGCGCCGTAACCGTCCGCGCCGTACCCGTCCGCGCCCGGCCGTGGCCCTCACGCCATGGCCGGGCCGTCAGGCCTTGCGGACCACGCTGGACTTGAGCTGCATGGGACCGAAGCCCTCCACCTTGCAGTCGATGTCGTGTCCGTCGACCCCGTCGACCAGACGGATGTTGCGCACCTTGGTGCCCGCCTTGATGCCGGACGTGCTGCCCTTGACCTTCAGACCCTTGATCACGGTCACCGTGTCACCGTCGGCGAGCACATTGCCCACCGCGTCCTTGACCACGCGCTCCCCCGCATCGGCCGCGGCCTCGGCGGGGGCGGCCGACCATTCGTTCCCGCATTCGGGGCAGACGAGCAGGGCACCCATTTCGTAGGTGTAGGCGCCGGAACACTTGGGACATGGAGGCAGAGCGGTGTCGGTCATCCCGAAAGCATAAATGCAGTGCCTTACGTCGATCATCCTCACTACACTCGCCCATGTGCGCCGCCGATGGAGCCGCGCCTTTTGATGCCGAGTGATGAGAAGAAGGGGAACCGGGCCATGTGCATTCACCGCACCGTCGCCTTCGTTCCCCCGTCCCGGTACGACGTGATCCCGGTGTCTCGCAGTGCGCGGTGCCGGCTGCGCGGCCGTCACCGTATGCCCGTGACACACCTTTAGTTTCCGCTTCCGCACATCCCCGCTCCCTGTACGCCGCCCCGCGCGCCGTACACCGTCGGGGCGGGCGGAGCCGTGCCCGGGAATCGCGCCGTCCTCTTCATCATTCGAGATCATTCGAAAGGCCTCGGGCCATGCGCACCAGCACTTCCCCCACGACCACCGTCCGGAACCTGGGCATCCTCGCCCACGTGGACGCGGGCAAGACCACCATCACCGAACGCATCCTGTTCGCCACCGGCGCCATCCACAAGCGGGGCGAGGTCCACAACGGAACCACCGTCACGGACTTCGACGCCCAGGAGCGCGACCGCGGCATCACCATCTTCGCCGCGGCCGTCAGTTGCACCTGGGGCGGTCACCGCGTCAACCTCATCGACACCCCGGGGCACGTCGACTTCTCCGACGAGGTCGAGCGGTCCCTGCGGGTGCTCGACGGGGCCGTCGCGGTGTTCGACGCCGTCGCCGGGGTCGAACCGCAGAGCGAGTCGGTGTGGCGGCAGGCCGACCGGCACGGTGTGCCGCGGATCGCGTTCGTCAACAAACTGGACCGGGCCGGCGCCGACCTCGACACGGCGGTGGCCTCGATCCGGGAGCGGCTGGGCGCCGTCCCCCTGGTGGTCCAACTGCCCATCGGGCGGGAGGACGGATTCGCCGGCGTCGTCGACCTGTTGGGGATGCGCGCGCTGCTCTGGCACGCGGGCGCCGACACGTACGAGGCCGGGCCGGTCCCCGAGTCGCTGCGCGAGGAGGCGGACCGGCGTCGACGGCTCCTCGAGGAAGCCGTCGCCGAACTCCATCCGGACGCACTGGAGGAGTTCTGCGCGACCTCGACACTGACCGGGCCGACCCTGGCCCGCGCCCTGCGGGAGCTGACCCTGCGCGGGGACGGTGTGGTGGTGCTGTGCGGTTCGGCGTACCGCAACCGCGGGATCGAGCCGCTGCTCGACGCGGTCCTGGCGTACCTGCCCTCACCGGCGGACATGCCGCCGGTACGCGGGACGGTGGACGGTGCGGGCGGCGCGGAGCAGGAGCGGGCCGCCGACCCGGCGGGGCCGTTCGCCGCGCTCGCCTTCAAGGTGACGGCGACGGCGACCGGACGGCTCACCTACCTGCGCGTCTACTCGGGCACGCTCCGCAAGGGCGCGTCCGTGCTGGACGCGGTCACGGGCCGCACGGAGCGGGTCGGCCGGATCCTGCGGGTGCAGGCGGACCGGCACGAGGAACGGGAGGAGGCGGTTGCGGGCGACATCGTCGCCGTGGTCGGCCTCAAGGCCGCCCGCGCCGGAACGACCCTGTGCGCGCCCGGTGCGCCGCTGGTCCTCGAACCGCCCTCGGTGGCCGAACCGGTGGTGTCCGTGGCGGTCGAGGCCCGTCGCAGCACCGACACGGGCCGGCTCTCGGCCGCGCTGGCGCGGCTCGCCGAGGAGGATCCGTCGCTGGTGGTGCGGTCCGATCCGGAGACGGGCCAGACCGTGCTGTCGGGGATGGGCGAACTCCATCTGGAGGTCGCGGTGGAGAAGATCCGCAGCGGCCAGGGCGTGGAGGTCGTCGTCGGCCGTCCGCAGGTCTCGTACCGGGAGACCGTCGTGCGCGGCGTGACCGGTCTGGTGTACCGGCACGTCAAACAGGACGGCGGCGCGGGCCAGTTCGCGCATGTGGTCCTCGACGTCGAACCGCTGGAGGAGGCGGGGTTCGAGTTCCGGTCGACGGTCGTCGGCGGCCGGGTGCCGCAGGAGTACGCGCGGGCCGTGGAGGCCGGCTGCCGGGACGCCCTCGCCGAGGGGCCGCTCGGCGGTCATCCGGTGACGGGGCTGCGGGTGGCGCTGGTCGACGGGGCGACCCACTCCAAGGACTCCTCGGAGATGGCGTTCCGGGCGGCGGGCCGCTTCGCGCTGCGCGAGGCGCTGCGCGCGAGCACGCTGGAGCTGCTGGAGCCGGTCGTGGAGGTCACGGTCACCGTTCCGGATGACGGCGTCGGGGCGGTTCTGGGGGACCTCGCCGCACGCCGCGGCCGGGTGTCCGGGTCCACCACGGAGTCCGGGACCGCGGTGATCACTGCCACCGTGCCGCTGGCGGAGCTCTTCGGGTACGCGTCCCGGCTGCGCGGCCGTACGCAGGGCCGGGGTACCTTCACCACCCGGCCGACCGGCCTCGCGCCGGTACCGTCGTCGGTCGCGGGCGTACTGCTGGCTCGGTAGCGACGGGGCCTGACTGCCCCTGCCCTGCCCCGGTCCGCCGGGGCGGGGCAGGCTGCGGGCAGTCCTGCCGCGTGTGACGACGACCGGGTGGCCGGCGGCAACGCGTCGCTCTCCCGGCCGGACTTCTGGGCCGGGGACCTGGCGCGGACGCGGGGACGGACGACCCGGTGGGTCCGCTCGTCGCGGGCTGGCTCGGCACGGACGCCGCCCGCGCGCCGAGGGGCCGGCCCGGTCGGCTCGGCACCGGATGAGCCCCGCGTTCGCACCCGCGCCACCCGTATGGCCTGGCCGCTCCGGAGCGGGCTGGAGCAAGAGCTTCGAGCCGTACCAGCGGTCGCAGAACGGCGCGAAGTGGAACAGCCGCTGTGGTGAGGACACCGGGCGGGCCGACCGCGCGGGGACGGCCATCGTCGTCAAGGGGCAGATGGCCGACGCCCGTCACCCCCACGCCCTGCTCGGACCACCGGATGCTCGTCGAGAGCCTGAGCGTCGGCTGACCTGCTGACCGGCTGGCCTGCTCCGGGCCTACAGGCGGACGTTCCAGTCGACCGAGGAGCGCAGGGTGCGGGCGATCTTCGGGTCGCGGACCGACGGCGTGCGGTCCTCGGCCGTGACGGTCAGCTTGTGCGTCCGCAGGTCGAAGAGCCACAGGTCCGCGACCGCCACCTCGGTCCGGCCCTGGAACCGCTTGAGTTCCCGGCCGTCCAGGTACCAGCGGACCACGGGCTGGCGGCCGTCCGCGCCGGCCAGCCGGGGCACGGCCGCCTTCGCGGTGTGGCGCAGCCGCAGGGTGCGGTCGGTCGGGGTGAGCGGGGTGGCGATCCGTGCGTGCTGGTAGAAGCCCGCGATCATCGACTCGACGCCGGGGAGGTTGAAGGGCTTGCCGAGGACCCGCATGATCGAGCTGTCGGTGGGCCGGCGCAGCCCGGTGACGTAGTAGCCGCCTCCCTCGTACGCGCCGACCGTGCCGCCGTCCGGCGAGGGCTCGCCCAGCCAGCGGTACCACTTGGCCCGCCGGGCGGCCAACTGGTCGGCGGTCAGGGTGGAGATGTTGGACTCGCCGGGCTCGGGGCCGGTGTACTTCTCGTAGTCCGGGACGCCGGGGTAGAAGTACTCGTCGGCGAGCTTGCCGAGCGAGTGGCCGGTCTCGTGGATGGCGACCTGGCCGGACTTGGCGTGGCCCGCGGAGGCGGTCGATATGCCCTCGTAGCCGAGGGTGGCACTGGGCTCGTTGTAGCCCGCCCCGCCGTACTTGGCGCTGTTGGCCAGGACGATGACCAGGTCGGCCGCGGGTGCCTTCGCCACGTACGAGTCCACCTTGGGCTGGTCTATGCAGAGCAGCCGCTCGATGTCCTCGCACCAGAAGTACGCGCCGAGTGCGGTGTCGCGCGTGGTCGCCCGGTCCGGGTCGCCGGAGACGCCCGAGTCGTGGGAGACGGCGTCGACCGTCCAGACGTTGAAGAGGTTGCGGTAGGTGGCGTACGGCTCGACGGCCGTCACCTCGGCCCACTTGTCCTTGGCGTCGGTGTGGAACTTCGCCAGCTCGGCCGCGGTGTAGCCGTCGCCGATGACGACCACGTCCAGGCGGTCGGTGGTGGGGCCGTTGTCCACGACCTTGGTGACCTCGCCGTCGGCGGCCCGGTCCGCCTCGGAGAGCCGGGCGGACCCGCTCTTGGCCGCGCCGCCGCCGGCGGGTACGCGGGCGTGACCCGATCCGGCCTCGCCGCCGTGCTCCGGGCCCGGTATCTCCACCTCGACCCGGGTCTTCGCCGGTGCGTCCGGCGTGCCTGCCGCGCGGGCGGGTCCGGCGGCCAGCAGCGCGGCGCTCGCGATGACCGCCGCGACGGCTGAGCGGAGTGCGGTACGGACGGCCGGACGTTTGGGCGGGGCCATGAAGTCCTCCTGCGGCAACGGAAGTTAAACGGGAAGGTAAGTGCAGTGAATCGGTTGCTTAAACTAAAGGGCGCGCGGGTGGTGCGCAATGGCCCGCTCCCCCTGAATACTGGGGAGTTCGAGCAACCAGGGGGATTCCATGGACGAACCGGCCGCAATCGGCCGCAGGGTTCAGCGCATGCGCACGGACCTCGGGCTGACACAGCGGAAGTTGGCCGAGCCCTCGTACACCTCGGCCTACATCTCGACGCTGGAATCGGGCAAGGTGCGGCCCTCCGAGGCCGCGCTGCGCTTTCTCGCCGGCCGCCTCGGCACCTCGTACGAGGAGCTGACCACCGGGCGCCCCGTGCACCTGGCCACCGAGCTGCGGCTCTCCCTCACCGACGCCCAGCAGACATTGGCGTCCGGCGCCGCCGACGAGGCCGCGGCGCACTTCCGCCGGCTGCTCGCCGAGGCGCGGCGCCTCGGTCTGGCCCCCGAGCAGGCACAGGCGTTGCTCGGGCTCGGCGACTGCGCCCTGGAGTCGGGTGAACTGCCCGAGGCGATCGTGAACTTCGAGGCCGCGGAACGGCTCCTGGCCGACGAACCGCTCACCCGCCGCGCCCGCCCGATCCGCGGCCGCGCCATCGCGCATTTGCTCGCCGGGGAGCTGCGTTACGCGTGTTACCTCCTCGAGAGCGCCATCGACGAGCTGGGCGCGAGCGGGCTGGCCGACCCCGAGGCGCTGGTGCTGCTCTACGCCGCGGTGATCGGGCCGTACATCGACATGGGCGCCCATGCCCGGGCGGCCCACGCCGCCGAACTCGCGCTCTCACTGGCCCCGCAGGTCAGCGACCCGGCCCTGGTCGCGGGCATGCACCGGCAGGTGGCCCGGACGTTCCTCGCCGAGGGGCGCGTGGCCGACGCGGACGCCTCCCTCGCCAAGGCCCAGGCGATCTACGGGCAGCTACAGCTGCGCACCGATCTGGCGCACTGCCACTGGATGCGCGGCTACGTACAGGCCCAGAACGGCGACCTGGCGTCGGCCGAGCGGGAGTTGCGTACGGCCCGGGACATGCTCTCGGCCCGGCGCGCGGCCCTGTACACCGCCCAGGTGGAGGTGGAGCTGGCCGACGTACTGCGCCAGCTCGGCCGGTACGAGGAGGCGGCCGGGCTCCTCTCGGCACTGCTGGAACTGGGGGACAGCCACGGCGCCGTGCACGCGGGCGGGGCGCACCGGCTGCTGGGCCTGATGGCCGAGGAGCGTGGCGAGATCGAGTCCGCCGAGGAGCACTACGTGCAGGCCCTGGCGCTGCTGGAGCGCAGCGGGGCGACGGGCGACCTAGCCGATCTGTGCCGGCTCCTGGGTGACCTGCTGCGGCGGACCGGCCGGCCCGAGGCGGCCCTGGACGCGTACCGGACGGGCCTGGGCCATCGCGCGGCTCCCGGCACGACCACGCTGGGTCCGGCGCCCGCCGCCCCGGCGTTCCCCCCGATCCGGCCCGCGCCGCGGTAGCCGGGGCCCCGGGCCCCGGGCTCTAAAGGTCGATCCAGTAGCGCCGCTTGGGACCGATCAGCGTCTCGCGGACGTCCTCCAGCACGCCGCCGTTGTGCTCGATCGTGCGGATCGAGGCACGGTTGCCGGGGTCACAGGTCAGCAGCACCCGGTCCATCCCCAGCAGCCGCGCCTCGTGCAGGACCTCGCCCAGCGCCCAGGTGGCCAGGCCGCGGCCGCGCGCCGAGGGGCGGACGCTGTAGCCGATGTGGCCACCCGCGTCGAGCAGGAAGCCGTTCAGGTAGTGCCGCAGGTCGATGGCGCCGAGGTAGGTGTCGTCCTCGGCGATCCACCAGTACGTCGCGTGGACGCGGCCGTGCTCGACCGGCAGCGTCCGGTCCCCGTACCGCCGCAGCTGCTCCGTCCAGGCGGCGAAGCCCTCCAGGGTGTCCACGTGGTCGTCGGAGCCGAGCCCGGCTCCGTCCATGTGGGCGTCGTCGCCCCATTCCTTCTGCGCGGCGAGCCACGAGTCGTACAGGCGGGGGGTGGGCGTGATCAGCTCGGGCATAGGCGGACGATAACAGTCCGATCATCCGATGCCCGGCGCGGACCGGCCGCGGCAGCGACGCGGACCGGCCTCCGCCGCGGGCCCTCGCCGCGGGCCCCCGCCGCTGTCCTCACCCCAGCGCCGCCAGCAGCTCACGCTCGCGCTCGGGGCTGAGGCCGGCCCGGCGGGGGCGGCCCAGGCCCGCCTCGCGCTCCCAGCGCAGGGTGTCCGCCAGCAGCTCGGCCCGGGGCCGGTGGCGCAGACCGGCCGCGCTCGCCGCGGCTCCGCTGCGGGAGCTGAAACCGGACCAGTCCGGGTCCGCCATCCACATCGCGAGCGACTCCGGGCCCATGAACTGGACCACCTCCTGCCCGAGCAGCCAGTCGGGATCGGCATCCACCACCTGCCCGGTGTGCCCGCCGATCCGCCTCGAGAGGGCGACCCACTCCCCGAAGGGCACGATCGGGCCGACCGCGTCGTACGTTCCGGTCGTGCCCTTCTGCGCGCAGTCGAGCAGCCACGCCGCGAGGTCCCGGGCGTCGACCGCCTGGGTCGGGACGCCGGGAGAGGCGGGCACCAGCATCGGTGCCAGCGGCTCGCGGGCCGCGCGGCCGACCCAGTACCCGGTGCGGCCGCTGTGGTCGCCGGGGCCGCCGATCAGGCCCGCCCGCGCGATGAGGAGCCGCTCGCCCACCGCGTCCGTCGAGGCTTCCTCGCAAGCCACCTTGGCCTGCCCGTACTGGTCCCGGTCGACCTCGTCCGCCTCGGCCGCCGGGAGCAGTTCGGCCGACTCGTCCGCGCCCGGCCGCGCGTGCGAGGCGTACGCGCTGACCGAGGACACGTACGACCAGTGGGCCGCCCGTCCGCCCAGTGCCGCCAGCGCCCCGCGGACGAAGCCGGGCTGCCACGACACCTCCACCACGGCGTCCCAGTCCCGACCGGCCAGGCCGTCGTACGCGCGGGGGTCGCGCCGGTCCGCGGCGAACAGCGTCGCCCCGTCGGCCACTTCGCCGCTCTCCCCGCGGGCCAGGCAGGTCACCCGGTGCCCGCGTGCCAGTGCCTGCCGCGACAGCTCGCGGCCCACCCATGCCGTTCCACCCAGTACCAAGATCTCCATCGGCCCACTCAAACACGGCCCGGGGGCCCGTGTGCCCGCTCTTCGCCGAGAGCGGAGTGCGCAGGGACTCGCCCGATGGACATGGCCGGCATACATTTCGGGACCACCCCGGCTCTTCGTGGTCGACGCCGGCGGCGGGGGGCTGGCCCCACCCTGGGGCGACCGGCCTGCCGGATGGGGCGCCGGGCCGCCGTCAACAAGGCTTGCCCCATGACGACTTACGCGCAGAAGACCCTGCTGCTCGCCCTCACCGCGGCCTCGGTGGCCGCCGGCCTGACCGTCACGGGAGCCGGCGCGCCCGCGGCCGCGGCCACCGCCCGGCCCAAGTCCGTTACTCCACAGCTTGACTGGCACCCCTGCGCCCGGCCGGACGGTCCCGCCGCACAGGAGTGCGCCGAGCTGCCCGTGCCGCTCGACTACGGCGACCCCGCGGGCCGGCAGATCACCGTCGCCGTCTCCCGGATCCGCAGCGAGCGGCCCGAGGCCCGGCGCGGCACGCTCGTGGTGATCCCCGGCGGCCCGGGCGGCTCGGGCGTCCAGCGGCTGGCGCAGAAGGGCGCCGCCCTGCAGAAGGAGACGGCCGGCGCGTACGACCTCGTCGCCTTCGACCCGCGCGGGGTCGGCGCCGGCACCACCGCGAGCTGCGATCTGGCCCCCGAGGACCGCTACCTGACCAACCTGCGGTCCTGGCCGGGCCCGGACGGCGAGATCACCGGGAACGTGGCCCGCTCCCGGCGCATCGCGGAGGCCTGCGCACGGGGCGGCGGCGCCGTGCTGCGCAGTTTCACCACGGCCAACCAGGTCCGCGACCTGGACCGCTTCCGCGAGGCGCTCGGCGAACGGAAGCTCTCCGCATGGGGCGTCTCGTACGGCACGTACGTCGCGGCGCAGTACGCGCAGAAGTTCCCCGAGCGCACCGACCGCTGGGTGCTCGACAGCAGCGGCGACCCGGATCCGAAGCGGGTCGCACGGGGCTGGCTGGCGAACATGTCGCAAGGCGCGGACGACCGCTTCCCCGACTTCGCGGCCTGGGCGGCCCAACCGGACCGGGAGCAGGAGGGCCTGCGGCTGGCGGCGCGGCCCGAGGAGGTGGAGCCGCTGGTCCTGGAGCTGGCGGCCGAGCTGGACCGCGCACCGCGGGAGTCGACGACCCCGGGTGTGCCGCTGACGGGCAACGGCCTGCGCCAGGCGCTGCAGAACAGCCTCTACAGCGACTCCGCCTTCGCCTCCTTCGCCCGCCTGGTCAAGGCGGTCCAGGACCCGGCGCACCCGCCCGTGCTCCCGCCGGAGCTCGCCCAGCCCCTGCGCGACGAGGACGCCGCCGTGATGGTCGGGGTCATCTGCAACGACGTGGAGTGGCCGCGCGCATCCGTGGCCTCGTACCAGCGCGCGGTCGACGCGGACCGGGCCCGGCGCCCCCTGACCGCCGGCATGCCGGTGAACGTCCTGCCCTGCTCTTATTGGCAGAACGCCCCGGCGCATAAGCCGGTGCGGATCACCGACGACGGCCCGTCCAACATCCTCATGATCCAGAACCGTCGGGATCCGGCGACTCCGCACTCCGCGGCCCTGGAGATGCGCGAGGCGCTGGGCGACCGGGCCGTTCTGGTCACGGTGGAGCGCGGTGGCCACGGCGTGTACCTCGGCAACGGAAACGCCTGCGGGGACCGTGCCGTCACCGGGTTCCTGACCACCGGCCGGCGCCCCACCGGGGACGTCGACTGCGCGGGCTGACGGCCCTCACCCGCGCTCTCCTGCGACCGGAACTACTCCGCCGCGCAGGGCGGCGTGTGGATCCGCGACCAGAGCCGTGCCACCGACAGCCTCCCGGCCGGCTGACGGACCGGCTGACCGACCGGCTCCGGCCGCATCGGGGTCGGCCACACCGGGGCCGGCCACGGGCGGGCGGGGGCGCCCCCGGCGCTCCGGTGCCGGGTGCAGGGATCCGGGCCCCGGCCCTCCCCGCCCGTGGCGGCTTGCAGCGCCGCGCTGACCAGGGTCGCCAGCAGGTCGATGTCGGAACCGATGTCGAGGCGTACCGTCACCCATTCCGATCCGGTCCGCAGGCGGACGGCGGTGGACCGGGACAGGGCCGGCCGAAGCTTCGTGATCATCGCCCGGGTGAGGTGGACATCGGCCTCGTGTTCGCCGTGGAAGTGGACGATCTCCTGCGATCCGGAGTTCAGTGCGAACTCCGCGTCACAGGGCGGTCGGCCTTCGGTGAGCGCGGGCCAACCCAGCAGCCGTTCACTGGCGCGCCTAGCCGTGTTCATGCCCTGAGCCTGCCTGCCCGGGGCCCGGCACCACAAGGCCCCTGGCGCGATGTCACCGCCTGTGGGGCAGAGTTCGCTCAGGCCGCCGACGCCGTGGTGATCACCAGCGGCGGACGCTCGCGCTCCGCCGACCAGGGGCGGCCGCGGGCGAGGTCCGGATCGGCGAGCGAGAGCGCCTCGGCCACGGACGGGCGCTGCGGGACGGCGTCCCGGAAGCCTGCGCGTTCCAGGAGTGTCGGGTAAAGACCCACGGGCCACGCGTGGTTGCGCATCTCCTGCCAGGACCCGTCCGTACGCCGCAGCCGTACGGTCAGCTCCTCCCCCGGCCCGTACACCTCGCCGGGTTCGCCGATCCGCAGCGAGGCGTACTCCGTACCGCTGCACGCCGGGTCGGTGGTCAGCAGGACGAGCGGGGCGCCCGGGCGCAGCAGTCGGCGGATCTCCGTGAACACCGCGAGCACGGCTTCCTCGGTCGGCACCGACGCCAGGACGTGGTTGCACATCACCGCGTCCGCGCAGCCGTCGGGCAGGCCGGTCACGCGCCCGTCCTCGACCAGGTGGTACTCCGCCACGGCCGTGCCCGAGCCGCGGGCGAGCGCCAGCATCTCGGGGGACGTGTCGACCCCCAGCACCCGCGCCCCCAGCCGCCGGGCGGCCTGGTCCGCCACCTTGCCCGGGCCGCATCCGTAGTCCACCAGGACGTCGCCGGCGCCGATCCGGCGCGACAGCTCCCGGAAGACGAAGGGATAGCCGAGCAGCCAGTCGGTGGCCGCCTCCACGGCGGCGAAGGCCTGCGCCCCTTCGTGCCCGGACCAGGCGGTCTGTTCTCCCGGCCCGGGGTGCCCGGGGTCCTGCGACGCGTTGCTCACGGTCCCACTATCGACCCGGCGCCGCCGCGGCACGGTGGTGCGACACGGCCCCTCGGCCGTCAGGCCGTCATCGCCGTCTTCGGCTGCGTGGTGACCACGGTGGGAGCGCCGGCCGGCCCGGGCCTGAGCACGCGTACTCATCCCGGCGCGTGCGCGGCGGGCCCTCGCCGGGGGTGCCCGTCCCCGGGCTCTATCGGCCGATCAACGCGGCGAGCACCTTGGCGAGCCGCTCCCGGGCGTCCGCGTCGGTGATGAATCCGTCCGCGTCCTGCATGCCGCGGTCCACGGGGATCCGTACGCAGGCCGGCTCCACGATGTCGGCGCCGGTGTAGCCCAGCACCGTCCGAAGCGTGTCCTCGGCGCCCTGGCCGCGGCCGGGGGCGGCCGCGGTCACCCAGGCCGCGGGCTTGTCGCAGATCTCGGTCCCGCCCACCGTCCAGTCGAGCAGGTTCTTGAAGGAGCCCGGCAGGGTGCCCGCGTACTCCGGCGTGCAGATCAGGACGGCGGCCGCCCCGGCGATCGCCGCACGCAGTTCGGCCACGGGTGCGGGCAGCGGCTCGGTGTCGTGATCGGGATTGAAGTGCGGGAGCTCCGCCAGGCCTTCGTAGCGGGCGGTTCGGACGTCCGGGGGCGCGACGGCCTGGACGGTGCGCAGCACGGCCTCGTTGGAGGAGCCGGCCCGCAGGCTTCCGGACAGCAGGAGGATCACAGGGAGCGTGGACATCCGCCAAACTTATCGTCAGCGGCGGGACGGTACCCGCTCGACCTCGGGCGCGGTGGGCTGTGCGGGGAACCCGGCCAGTCCCGGGCGGTGCGGGGTGTGCGAGCGGATGTCCTGGACACCGCGGCGCAGGCTGTCGCGCAGGACCCGTCCCAGGGGGCGTTCGATCAGGCGGTGCACGGTCCAGGCCAGCAGCATCATGGTGGTGGCCACGCCGAGGACCAGGGGGACAGGTGCCACCCTGTCCCGGAAGTGGTGGATGACGGTGAGCCCGGCCATCATGTGGATCAGGTAGAGCGGGTAGGTGACCGCTCCGGCGTGCGGGAGCCAGCGCCAGCGGATGCCGTCGAGGACCCCGAGCGCTATGGCCGCCATGACCAGGAAGCCCAGCGTGATGATCACGTGAGCGGGCCAGACGGGCGTCTGCCCGGCCAGGCCGCGGCCCAGGTTGGTGATCATGCGGTCGTGCACGTAGTGCTGCGCGAGGAGGTACTGGACGCCGACGATGCCCCACAGGACCGCGTTCGGCCCGAATCGGCGCATCAGGTGGAAGGCGATTCCGGCGGTGAAGTACGGGGCGTAGGGCGAGATCGCGAAGAACGAGAGCACACCGCTGTCGGCGGTCGGAGCCACGATTCCCGCGAGGGTCCACAGCCCGCAGAAGAACACGCAGTTGCGGTAGGTCGTGCCGCGCATCACGACGACCGCGAAGAGCACGTAGAACTTCAGCTCGGCGAAGAGCGTCCAGTACCCGTCGTCGATGTGCGGGACCCCGATGCCGCCCTGGAGCATCGACAGGTTGACCACCACGTCGGTCAGCCCCTTGAGGGGGCGCACCTCGGGCCAGGCGAACAGCACGGCGGAGGTGAAGGCCACGGCGGCCCAGTAGGCGGGGAAGAGGCGGGAGACCCGGGACACCGCGAAGTCACCCACGCTGCGGCCCCAGGCGCTCATGCATATGACGAAGCCGCTGACGAGGAAGAAGATCTCCACGCCCAGCCAGCCGTATGCGGCGAAGCGGCTGGCGACCGGGAAGATGTCGGCCGTCGGTCCGCCCCAGGCACTCGCGAGGACCAGGTAGTGGTAGAGGAGAACGAAGAGCGCGGCAAGGATCCGGACTCCGTCCAGGACGACCAGGCGCCGCCCGGCGTCCGGGCCGGGAGGGTGGGCTCCGTCACGGGTACGGCTCTCCCGCCGCAGTTCTCCGGCTGAAGTGCACGTGCTCATCCCTGGATCCCGCCCCCGTGAATGTATGACAGTCCTGATACCGCCGTCAGGTCAGCGGAACTGTACAGGTCACTCACAGGTTGGCCACCCGGGCGGGCGAGTGCACTCGCCCGCCCGCGGGCGGTCTGCGTCAGCTCCAGGTCGCGCCGGCGGGCTCCTGGATGGTGGCGTTGAGCCGGTTGAAGAAGTTGGTCGTGGCGATCATGAGGATGATCGCGGCGAGCTGCTGCTCGTCGAAGTGGTCGGCGGCCTCGTCCCAGACCGCGTCCGGCACCGCCTGGCCGGTGCGGTCCGCGAGGCGGGTCGCGGACTCGGCGAGGGCCAGGGCGGCGCGCTCGGCGTCCGTGAAGAACGGCGCCTCGCGCCAGGCGGCCACCGCGTGGAGGCGCTCGTCGGTCTCGCCCACCTTCTTGGCGTTCTCCACCCCGGCGAACACGCAGGCGCTGCAGCCGTTGATCTGGCTCGCGCGCAGGTGCACCAGCTCCATGAGCTCCTGCGGCACGCCGCCCTGGTACATCGCCTTGTAGAGGTTCTGGATCCCCTTCATGGCGTCGGGCAGGACCATCGCGGGGTTCTTCATACGGGCGTTCATGAGCTTCTCTTCCGTCTCGCGTCTCGTGAGCCGCCGGCGCCTTGCGCACCGGCCCGAGCTCGTCATCCACCGCACTGACGGAACGCGGAGCGCGGATGTGACACGTGAGCGGAAGAAAGTTTCAGCTGCCTTCGGGCGCCGGCGCGGGGACGAGGCCGTCGGCGACCAGGCCGGCGAGGACCGCCTGGCTCAGGGCGTGCACCGCGGACTGGGGGCGGACCATCACGGTGAACTCCTTGACGCGCCCCGTCTCGTCGAACTGGAGCATGTCGATCGCGTGGATCTGCTTGCCGTCCACGGTGGCCCGGAACGGCAGGATCACCGAGGGGGCCTCGGACCCGTCGGCGCTGGTCTCGGCCACGCCCTCGAAGTGCCCGATGTAGCGCAGGTCGTCGAAGACGCGCAGCAGCACGCCGAAGAGCCCCAGCACCATCGGCTTGCCCTCGAAGGGCGTGAACTTCACCGGGCTGTAGAAGCGGATGTCATCCGCGAACAGCTCGTCCAGTACGGAGAAATCGCGCTTCTCCACGGCAGCACGGAATCGTTCGGCAGTCTCCATGACCCCTCCAGATGCTCGGTCGCTTATCTTCATACTCAAGAATGTGACTAGTCAGTTTTTTGAGTATCATGCAGGGACGGACGAGGAAAGGGAAGGGGTGGTCTTCGATGGCCCTGCGACACGCCGTCCTGGCGGCGCTGCTGGACGGCGAGTACAGCGGATACCAGCTGGCCAAGACGTTCGACGTCGGCGTCGCGAACTTCTGGCACGCGCTGCCCCAGCAGCTGTACGCCGAGCTGGCCAAGCTGGAGAAGGAAGGCCTGGTCGCGGGTCGGCAGGTGGTCCAGGAGACGCGGCCCAACAAACGCCTGTTCCACGTCACCGACGCCGGCCGCGCCGAGCTGGAACGGTTCGCCGCGGCCACGCCGAAGCCCTCCTTCATCCGCGACGACCTCCTCGTCAAGGTGCAGTCCGCCGACCTCATCGGCACCGGTCCGGTGATCGAGCAGCTCGTGGAGCGGGCGTCCGCGGCCGAGGGCAAGATCGAGCTCCTCGGCAAGCTGCTGCGGCAGATGCGCGGCGACGCGGACGAGGAGGAGTTCCTGCGCCACGGCGAGCGGATCGGCCCGTACCTCACGGGCCTGCGCGGCCTGGCCTTCGAGCGGGAGCACCGGGACTGGTGCCTGCGGATGGCGGACGTTCTACGGGAGAGGCAGACGACCTGTGCCGAACGGTGAATACCTGCGCTACGTGGCCCTCGGCGACAGCCAGACCGAGGGGCTCGGCGACGGGGACGACACGGTGGGCCTGCGCGGCTTCGCCGACCGGCTCGCCGAGCACCTCGCGACGGCCGACCCGGAGGTCCGGTACGCCAATCTCGCCGTGCGGGGCCGGCTCGCCGGCCAGGTCCGGGCCGAGCAGCTGGAGCCCGCGCTCGCCCTGCGCCCGGACCTGGCCACCGTCGTCGCCGGGGTCAACGACCTGCTGCGGCCGCGCTTCGACGCCGCGGAGGTGGCCGGGCACCTGGAGGAGATGTTCGCCGCGCTCACGGCCGCCGGGGCGCGCGTGGCGACCGTGACCTTCCCCGACGTGGGGAAGATCGCTCCGCTGGCGCGGCCGCTGCGGTCCCGCGTGCTCGACCTCAACGCGCACGTCCGCGCCGCGGCCGCCCGGCACGGCGTCGCGGTCGCCGACGCGGCCCGGGAGACCGTCGCCACCGACCCGCGCCTGTGGACCTCCGACCGGCTCCACGCCAGCCCCCTCGGCCACGCCCGGATCGCCGCGGCCATCGCCACGGCCGTCCGGCTGCCCGGGAGCGACGATTCCTGGACCCTCCCGCTGCCGCCGCGGGCGCTCCCCACGGCATCGCAGGCCGCGGCGGCCGAACTGCGCTGGGTGGCCGGGTTCCTCGGCCCCTGGCTCGGGCGCCGGCTGCGCGGCCGGTCCTCCGGTGACGGCCGCGCCGCGAAGCGCCCGGAGCTGCTGCCGGTGGGATGACCGTGCCCGGCCCGGGCACGGCGTACCCGCCCCGTCAGGGCGGTCAGGCGGTCTGCTCGCCGAGGTGCCGCCACAGGAACGTGTGGGTCAGCGCCCGGTTGAAGGCGCTCTGCTCGTTGTCGGTGGCGCCGGCGTGGCCGCCGCCGGTGTGTTCGTGGAAGAGGACCGCGTGGCCGAGTTCGCGCAGGCGGGCGGCCGTCTTGCGGGCGTGTCCGGGGTGGACCCGGTCGTCGCGGGTCGAGGTCATCAGCAGCACCGGCGGGTACATCTGACCGGCGGCCAGATTGTGGTACGGCGAGTACGCGGCGAGGTGCGGGCGGTCGGCCTCGTTGTCGGGATCGCCGTACTCGGCCGTCCAGGAGGCCCCTGCCAGGAGCCGGTGGAAGCGCAGCATGTCCAGGAGCGGCACCTGCGCGACGATCGCGCCGAAGAGTTCCGGGTAGCGGGTGAGCATGGCCCCCATGAGCAGTCCGCCGTTGCTGCCGCCGGCGATGCCCAGCCGGCCGGGGGTGGTGATCCCGCGGGCGGTCAGGTCGGCGGCGACCGCCGCGAAGTCCTCGAAGGCGAGGACCCGGTCCGCTCCGAGGGCGGCCTGGTGCCAGCGGGGCCCGTACTCTCCGCCGCCGCGGATGTTGGCGACGACGTACGTGCCGCCGCGGGCGAGCCAGGCCCGGCCGGTGACCCCGCTGTACGCGGGCACCATGGAGAGCTCGAAGCCCCCGTACCCGTAGAGCAGCGTCGGGCCGGGGCCGGCCTCGGTGTGCGGGGTGGCGTCCGGGTCGGGGCCCACCACGAAGTACGGCACCCGGGTGCCGTCCGGCGAGGTGGCGAAGTGCTGCCGTACCGACAGCCCGGTGGTGTCGAAGTGGGCGGGCGCGGACTTCAGGGTCTCCGTGCCCACCCCGATCTCGCCGCGGTAGAGGGTCGAGGGCCGCAGGTAGGAGTCGACGTCGAGGAAGTACTCGTCGCTCACGTCGGGGTCGGTGTCGGTGACGGTGGCGCAGGCCAGCCGCGGGACGTCGGCCAGCGGTGCGCGCGTCCAGCCCTGCGGGCCGGGGGTCAGGACCTCCATGCGGGTGGACACGTCCGCGAAGGTGTTGAGGATCAGATGGCGCCGGGTCGGGGAGAACCCGGCCAGTGCCGTGCGCTCGTCCGGTGCGAACAGCACCTGTGGCTCCCGCTCCCCCGCCAGGAACCCCTCGAAGTCGAAGGCGAGGAGCGATCCGGCCGGCTGCCCGAGCCACGGCGTCCGCAGCGTCACCAGCAGCCACTGCCGCCAGACGTCCGCGTCGGCGTCGGCGGGCACGTCCACCTTCACCGGCTCCGCCGCTCGTTCGCCGGCTCCGGCTCCTGCTCCGGCGTTTGGGAGGAGGAAGAGTTCGCTGGTGAAGAAGGTCGGGCGGCGGCCGACGAAACTGCGCTCGAAACCGGGGGTCGCATCGTGCCAGCCGAAGGCGGACACGTCCCCGGCCGCCGCCTCGAAGACGAGCTCCGCACGCTCCGGCGCGGTACCGCGGCGCCAGCGGCGTACGGTGCGCGGGTAGCCGGAGTCGGTCAGCGTCCCCGGGCCGAAGTCGGTCGCGAGGAAGACGTGGTCGTCATCGATCCAGCTGATGCCCGTCTTCGCCTCGGGGAGCCGGAACCCGTCCGCCACGAAGGCCTTCGCGGCGAGGTCGAACTCGCGGACGCAGACGGCGTCGGAGCCGTCCCGCGACAGCCGCACCAGGGCCCGCCGGTAGTCGGGGTACCGCACGCTCGCCCCGGCCCACACCCAGCTCTCCCCTTCGTCGGCCGCGAGGGCGTCGACGTCGAGGAGGAGCTCCCACTCGGGGTCGTCCGTGCGGTACTGGTCGAGCGTCGTGCGACGCCAGATCCCCTTCGGATGCCCGGCGTCCCGCCAGAAGCTGTAGAGGAACTCGCCCCGGCGGGTGGTGTAGGAGATGCGGCCGGTGTCGTCGAGCACCTCCCGCAGCTCGCTCTGCAGGGCGAGGAAGCCCGGGTCCGCCGTCAGCGCCGCCCGGGTCTCCGCATTGCGCTCCGCCACCCAGGCGAGCGCGTCCGCACCGTCAATGTCTTCGAGCCACAGGAAAGGATCATCGGTCACACCCCGATTGTGCTGCCTGTGGCTCGCGGCGCGGACCAGTTCCCGCCAGCGGCCCCCGGATCGGGCGATCTTGTGCTCGGCGGCTCCGGGGCCGGTCACAGCACAGGACGTACTTGCGCGGTCCGACAACACGGCGAGGCGCCGTACCGGTCGGCGCGACGCGGTGAACCTTTCCGGTCACAGCACTAGAGGGAGTTCAGGTCGATGGTGGCGGCCAGCGCCTTGTACCCGTCGTCATTGAGGTGGAGGTGGTCGGGCGCGGCGTACTCCTGCCGGATCTTCCGCGGGTCGGCCGGGTCGGCCACGGCCCGGTCCAGGTCGACGACGCCGTCATAGGCCCCGCTGGTACGGATCCACGTGTTGACGGCGGTGCGTACGCTCTCGCCGCGCTCGGTCCAGTAGGCGGCGTCGCGGTCCCAGTACGGCGGGATGGTGGTGCCGAGGATCCGGACGCCGCGGGCGTGGGCCTCGCGGATCAGCCGCCGGTGGCCGGCGATGAGCTCCTGCGCGGTGACCTTGGGGCTGGGTGTGTTGCAGTGGTCGGCGGGCAGGTCGGGCTGGACGATGTCGTTGGTGCCCTCCAGGACGATGACGGTACGCACGTCCGGGCGGGCGAGCGCGTCCCGGCGGAAGCGTTCGAGGCCGCTCTCGCCGTAGCACTCGGAGTCGCCCAGCAGCTTGTTGCCGCCGATGCCGGCGTTGACCACGGGGCGCGGACGCCCGGCCGCGGCGAGGCGGTCGGCGAGGGCGTCGGTGTAGCGGCGGTCGGCGCCGGGCGTGGAGCCGAAGCCGTCGGTGAGGGAGTCGCCGAAGGCGACGACCGCGCCCGGGCGGCCGACCGGGCCGGCGCCGCTCTTCACGTCGATGCCGGCCAGGTAGTACCAGGAGTAGCTCTGCTCCGTGAACGCCTCCGCGGAGGCGTCCCCGAGGTGGTCCCCGCCGGCCCGGTAGGTGGTCGCCATGGCGGCGTTGTGGAAGGTGGCCGGGCCGGTGGGGCCCTCGAAGTACAGGGTGACGGTGAGCTGCTCGAAGGCGGCGACGGGCAGGTCCAGCGCGTCGCTCGACAGCTCCCGGCCGGCGGGGATCGTCACCGCGCCGGTCCCGTCGAAGCGGAGCGGGCGTACGCTCTGCGGCTGCACCGCGGCTCCGCCGGCGCTGCGGGCGACGCTCGCGCCGGTCAGCCGAAGCGGGGTGGTGCCGTACGCGTTGGAGAGCCGTACGCGCAGCTCGGAGCCCTGGGCGCCGACGCGGATCACCTGGCGTACGGAGTGGTCGGCGAAGCCCGCCTCGGACCAGTTGGGGTACCAGTCGGTGTGCGCGGGTGCCTGCTGCGAAGTGCCCCAGGCACTGCGCCAGGGCGTCGGGCGGGCGGCGGCGGCCGTGGTCGCGACCCCGGCGACGAGGACGGCGGCGAGCGGGAGGGCGAGGGCGATCGTCTTGGCAGTCATGCCCCTCTGACCCGGCGCGCCAGGGAAATGTGACGAGCCGGGCCGCCGGGTGGTCGATCGGTGGGTGGTCATGAAGCCACCGAAGTCCACAGCGCTGGAGCGCCGGTACAGGATCCGAAAGACTCCCTGCATGCAGCGAGAGCAGCGGGCCCCGCCGCGTGGCCGCGGCCGGCGTCAGCGCATCCAGCTTTCCGTCACGGCCTGGACCGCGGAGCCGTCCAGGTCGGAGAGCTTGGCGGCGACGAAGTCGCGGGCCCAGTCGGAGGTCTGCACCCGGAACGCGGGCTCCTCGGCGGTCAGGGCTTCGACGATCGGCCGGGCCGCCTCGGCCGGGGTCTGCGCCTGGCCGAAGGTCTTCATGGTGCGCTCGATGTACGCCTGGAGCGCCGGGGCGTACGGGCCCGCCGCCGCCAGCAGTGCGGGGACGTCCACGCCCACGCTCGCGACGAACTCGCTGGCCACGGCGCCCGGTTCGACGACCGTGACGCCGACGCCGACGGTCGCGGCGACCGGGGCCAGCGACTCCATGAAGCCCTCGACCGCGAACTTGGCCGCGCAGTAGGCCTCGTTGAAGGGCTGCCCGACCACTCCGCCCACGCTGGTGACCGTGATCACGCGGCCCCGCGAGGCGCGCAGGTGCGGCATGGCCGCCCGGGTGACCGCCACGACTCCGAAGAAGTTCACCTCCATCGTCGCGCGGACGTCCTCGACGCTGCCCTGCTCGATCGTGCCCACGCGGCCGGCGCCCGCGTTGTTGACCACGGCGTCCAGGTGGCCGTACTCGCCGAGCACCTCGTCGAGGCAGTCGGTGACGGATCCGTGGTCGACCACGTCCAGACGCTTGACCTGGATGCGGTCGGCGACGCCGGCCGCGGCGGCAGCGCGGCGGAGCGGATCGGCCTTGCCGGTGTCGCGCATGGTGGCGACGACCTGCCAGCCGGCCTCGGCGGCGGCCACGGCTGCGGCGAGTCCGATGCCGGAGGAGGTGCCGGTGATCAGGACCGTCTTGGGGGTGTTCGCGGTGGTCATGGGGTTCTCCATTTCTGTGCGTGTACACACAATATAGATATGTGCGCGCACACGCAAACAGGTACCCTCGCCTCATGCCACGCACCGACCTCACCATGGGTGACCTCACCCCTCGCGATCATGCCTTTTACGGTCTGATCTGGGCGGGCACCACGCTCTCGGCCCGGATCGACCAGGCCCTGTCGCGGGCCCACGACCTGCCGCTGTCCTGGTTCGAGGTGATGCTCTGGCTGAGCGGCCAGCGCGAGCCGGTCGCCGCCTCCGCCCTGGGGGCCAGGACGCTGCTCAGCCGCAGCCAGGTCTCCCGCGTGGTCGACCAGCTCCAGGCCCGCGGCCTGGTGGAGCGGGCACCCTCCCCCACCGACGCCCGATCCGTGTGCGTCGCGCTCACCGCCGCCGGCCGCGAGGCGTTCGCCGAGGCCGACGCCACCCGCCGGGAGGCCCTGCGGGAGGTCTTCGACGACCGGCTGGACGACTCCGACATCCAGGCACTGGAGACCGTGTGGGCCAAGCTCAAGGGCCGATGATGCGGGCGATCCCGTCGAGCAGCGGCCGCAGGCCGAACTCGAACAGCGCGTCGAGGTCCAGGTCGTAGCCCTCCTGGAGTGCGGTCACGGTCCGCGCGAAGACGGGAAACCGGCCCGACGTGACGAGCGCGTCCAGTGACGAGGCGTGGAGGTCCATCCACTGGTCCTCGGTGAGACCGGTGGCCGCCTCGGTCTGGGCCTCCTGTTCGAGGTTGACCGCGATGCCCTGTACGTAGCCGTAGAGCAGCACGTGCAGGTCGAACATGGTCACCGCGTCGAGACCGTGCCCGTCCAGGGCTCCGAGCATCCACTCGGCGTGCACCATGAGGTTCGGCAGCATCAGGGGGCGCCCGAGCGGGCCGAGGTGGGCGAGCCAGGGATGCCTGCGGTAGAGCCGCCACATCGTGCGCCCGCCGAGCTCCAGGCGGGCCCGCCAGCCCTCGGGGCCCGGGTCGGGGTACGCCAGCTCCCCGAAGGCGGCGTCCGCCATGAGCAGGACGAGCTCCTCCTTGCTCCCGACATGGCGGTACGGGGACATCGCGGCCACGCCCATCCGCGCGGCGACACCCCGCATGGAGAGCGCGGCGAGCCCCTCGGCATCGGCGATCGCGATGGCGGTACGGACGATCCCCGCCCGCGTCAGCTCCTGGTCCACGGGCGGGACGGCACGCCGCTGCGGGGGCCGCGGCTCCGCGCGGCCCGCGACGACCGTGGCCGCGCGCGGGCGGGTTTCCACGAGCCCTTCCATGCGCAGCGCGGTCAGCGCCTTGGTGGCGGTGGCCAGCGCGACCCCGTGGTCCCTGGCCAGCTGCCGGGTCGAGGGGACCCGGTCCCCCGGCGCGAGCTCGCCGTCCCGGATGCGGCGCCGGATGTCGGCGGCGATGCGTGCGTAGGGCGCGTTCGGTGCGTCATCGGTTGTCTCGGCCACGCCGAATCACCTCTCCCATTCTTTTTTTCCGGCCTGCCAGCCCTGTACTAGTGCAGAGGCTACCGGCCGCGATACGTTCAACCGTGGCTTCTGCCCTAGTACAGTAGTCGCAAAAGGCCAGTTGGAAGCGGTTCGAGTACGCCGTACATTCAGTTGCGTACACCGTATCGAAGGAGCTTCGACATGACCACTGTCTTGATCTCCGGTGGCGGAATCGCCGGGTCCGCACTCGCCCACCTGCTCCACCACCGCGGCCTCGAGCCCACGGTGGTGGAACGCTCCCCCGCCCTGCGCCGGGGCGGCCAGGCCGTGGACATCCGCGGCGTCGCGCTCGAGGTCGTCGACCGCATGGGGCTCCTGGAGCAGGCGCGGGAGCTACGCACCCGGATGCGCGGCATGTCGATACTCGACGCCGACGGCAACGAGATCGACCGGTCCACCGAGGCCACCTTCAGCAGCGGGCGCCTCGACAGCGCCGACATCGAGCTGTTGCGGGAGGACCTGGTCCGCCTGCTCCACGAGCGCACGCGCAAGGACGTCGAGCACCTCTTCGGCGACAGCCTCACCGCCCTGACCGAGAGCGACGACGGCGTGCGCGCCGACTTCGCGCACGGCCCCTCGCGCACCTTCGATCTGGTGGTGGGAGCCGACGGACTGCACTCGACGGTACGGCGGCTGGCGTTCGGGCCGCAGGAGCAGTTCTCCCGGCATCTGGGCAGCTACGTGTCGGTGTTCAGCGCGGAGAACTTCCTCGGGCTGGACAACTGGCAGACATGGCTTCGGGACGGCGACGCGGGCTTCGGCATCATGCCCGTGCGCGACAACACCGAGCTGCGGATCGCCTTCGGATTCGAGTCCGGCCCCCTCGACGGCGACCACCGCGACACCGGTTGGCTGCGGGGACTGGTCACCGAGAAGCTGGGGGCGCTGCGCTGGGAGGCGGCGAGGCTGGCCGAGGCCGCCGCCGAGGCGCCCGACTTCTACTGCGACGCGATGGCCCAGATCCACGTCGACCGCTGGTCGCGGGGCCGGGTCGTACTGCTCGGGGACGCCGGCTACTGCGCTTCCCCGCTGTCGGGGCAGGGCACCAGCCTGGCCCTGGTCGGCGCCCACGTACTCGCCGACGAGCTGGGCCGGGCGGGCGCCGGCCACCGTGCCGCGTTCGGCCGCTACGAGGAGCGCATGCGGCCGTTCGTGACCCTCAACCAGGCCCTGGCCACCGAGAACCCGGGCGGCCCGGCCTCCGAGGAATCCGTTGCCCGGGCCAAGAACGCCATCGGGCTCGACGCCTGACGCCCGTCCCCGTCACGCGCCGGGCGCCTCGGCCCCGCCCCCGGCCCGGACCGCGTCCAGGACCCGCGCGTGCAGATCGGCCAGACCCCCGGCCGGCACGGGTACGGGGCTCCCGGTCAGGGTGTACCACTCGTCCGCGTCGGTGTACTGGACGTCGATCCGGGCCAGGCCCTGCGGTTGCGCCGTGGTGGTGACGGTGAGATCGCCGGTGATGACGCCGACCTCGTCGGTCATCGCCCCACCCGGGCCGGCCTTGACCTGACTGCTGTGCTGTTCGCTCATGAAGGACAAGTGTTCATCATCCCGGCGATTCGCGCCCGGCGGGGGCTGGTGGCCGGGGGCTGGGGGCTTGTCTCCGTACGAGCGGTCAGAACGGCTTGGTCGGGAGGTACTTGCCGTCCAGGGTGATGACCGCGCGCTCGCCGCCCTCGGGGTCGGCGACCTTCTTCACGTCGAGCTTGAAGTTGATCGCGCTGATGATGCCGTCGCCGAACTGCTCGTGGACCAGGGCCTTGAGGGTGGTGCCGTAGACCTGGAGCATCTCGTGGAAGCGGTAGATGGTCGGGTCGGTGGGGATGGCGCCGTCGATCGAGCCGCGGGTCGGGATGGTCTGGAGCAGCGGCGCCGCGTCGTCGTCCAGGCCCAGGAGCTCGGCGACGGCCTTCGCCGCGGCCTCCGGCAGGGGGTGCTGGCCGAGTACGGCGGCGGTGACGAAGGCGACCGACAGGCCCGCGGCGTCGGCGATCTGCTGCCAGGACAGGTCCCTGCGGATCTTGGCGTCGACGGCGGCGAGGGCCAGGCTCTGACGGGCGGCGGGGTCGAACTGGGCATGCACCATGGGAGTGCTTCCTTTCGAAAGGGGGCGCGTTCGCGGGGAGGGAGCGGAGTCAGACCGCGAGGACGGGCCGGCGGGTGGCGGTGTCGCCGAGCTGCTCGACGGTTCCGGTGGGGATGTCGTAGACCCAGGCGTGCAGGGTGACCGCCTTGGCCGCCAGGGCGCGGGCCACCGCCGGGTGGGTGGCCAGATTCGCCCGTTGGGCGAGGACGTTCTCGCGCACCAGGGCTTCCACCTGCTGCGATCCGCCGCCTGGGGCCGCGTGGCGCAGCCAGTCGGCGATCGCGGGCGCGGCGCTCAGGTCGTGCTGCTCGGCGAGGGCGGTCATCGCACCGCAGGCGGAGTGCCCGCACACCACGATGTCGGTGACGCCGAGGACGGCCACGGCGTACTCGATGCTGGCTGCGACGCCGTCCGGGCCGGTGGTGCGGGCCGGGACGAGGTTGCCGGCGGTGCGGATGACGAACAGCTCGCCCGGTTCGCTCTGGGTGATCAGTTCCGGCACCACGCGGGCGTCGGAGCAGCTGATGAACAGCGTCTTCGGCCGGTGGGTCGCGGCCAGGTGGGCGAAGAGCTCCGCCTTGGCCGGGTAGACGTCGCGCCGGAATCGGGTGACGCCCTCGGTGAGGTCGTGCACGGTCACTCCCTTCGGTGGCTGTCGGCCCCGTGGGGCTGACGAGTTCCACCATGCATGACCTGCATCCATAGTGTCCAAGACGTGATGTTCATACCAGCCATCGATGTCATCTATAGTGCTGTCCATGGCTCCGGAACTACGTCATCTGCGCTATTTGCTCGCCGTCGCCGAGCACGCCGGTTTCACGCGCGCCGCCGAGGAGCTGCGGATCTCCCAGCCCACCCTGTCCCAGCAGGTCAAACAGCTGGAGCGGATGGTGGGCGCACAGCTACTGGACCGCACCGGGCGGACCGTACGCCTGACCGACGCCGGCGAAACGTACGCGCACTACGCCCGGCGGGCGCTGCGGGACCTGGCGGCGGCGGAGCGCGCCGTACTCGACGTCGCCGACCTCTCCCGGGGGCACCTACGGCTGGCGGTCACCCCGACCTTCACCGCCTATCTCGTCGGGCCGCTCACCGCGGAGCTCCACTCCCGCCACCCGGGCATCAGCCTGGACGTGAAGGAGCTGACG
The DNA here is from genome assembly GCF_042736725.1 of Streptomyces sp. NPDC060028. Taxonomy (NCBI): domain Bacteria; kingdom Bacillati; phylum Actinomycetota; class Actinomycetes; order Kitasatosporales; family Streptomycetaceae; genus Streptomyces; species Streptomyces sp. NPDC060028. Next base: position 53,332 of record NZ_JBHWVJ010000020.1, read on the forward strand.
CAGGACCGCATCGAAGCGGGTCTGCTGGCCGACGAACTCGACCTCGGCATCGCCTTCCACGGCGCCCACCTGCCCGGGATCGGCGCGGTCGCGCTGTTCACCGAGACGCTCAGCCTCGTCGCTGCCACCGCGCACCTGCCCGAGGGCGGGGACCCGGAGCCACTGCCCGTACGGGACCTGGCGGGGCGTCATCTGGCCCTGCTCAGCGGGGATTTCGCGACACGCGGGCACATCGACGCCTACCTCGACGCCCACCGGGTGCGGCCGCGCATCGCCGTGGAAGCCAACTCCATCCAGGCGCTCACCGAGATCGTCCGGCGCACCCCGCTGGTCACCGTCCTGCCCGATGCCGTCACCGACGACCACCCCCACCTGGCCCCGGTCCCCCTGGACCCGGCCCTGCCCGCGCGCACCGTGGCCCTCCTGCGCCGGGAGAGCGCCTACCAGCCCGCTGCCGCCCGTGCGTTCAGCCGGCTCGCCGGGGAACTCGTACGGGACCGCGGCTACCCTCCCGCCCACTCGGGGGCCGGCACTACTTCCGGTCCCATTTCTCCGGGGTCGAGCTGGTGACGACCTCGCACACCGCCGGCTCGCCCGGGGCGGGCGAGGTGCCCGAGGCGACCTCGCGGATGCCGTCGAGGAGGATCCGGCACGAGGCCACACCACCCTTCTGGGGGCGGACCTCGACCCTGGCCTTCTCGCCGACGTTGATCACCGCCTCCTGGGTCCAGGGCAGCGGGACGGACCCGACACGTTCGGTGGAGACACCTGACTTGTACCTGTCGACGTTCCGGCCGTAGAAGATCTCCCGGGCCTGCGACGTGTGCCCGTCCGCGCCCTTGGCCTCGTACGTCAGGTACCAGCCGGCCCCGCCGACCGACCTCTTGAGCCAGGTCATGTCGCTGCCGAGGACGGCGATACCGGCCACGACGACCAGGGCCGCCCCCACCGCCATCCACGCACAACCGTTGCCGCCCCGTCCGCCACGTCCCGCTTTCCTGTCCATGTACTTCACCGTACGTTGACGGACAGACGGCACTCTTACGAGCAAAGTAGGACTTTGCGCGCGCCGCGTCATACCCCAGACGGACCTCCCCCCGTCAGCGGATCCAGCTCGCGGCGCCGTCGGCTGATCGAGTCGGGGTCCCATCCCACGTGCGGAACGGACGCCAGCAGCAGCTGGGTGTACGGGTGCTGCGGGGAGGCGAGCAGTTCACGCACGGGGCGGTGTTCCATGGTCCGGCCCCGGTACATGACCAGGGCCTCGTCACAGACGTAGCGGACGACGGCGAGGTCGTGGCTGACGAAGACGAGCCCGATGCCGGTGTCGCGCCGGATGTCCGACAGCAGGTTGAGCACCTGCGCCTGTACCGACACGTCGAGCGCGGACACCGCCTCGTCGAGTACGAGGACGGCCGGGTCCACCGCCAACGCCCGGGCGATGGCGGCGCGTTGGCGCTGCCCGCCGGAGAGGTGGCGGGGCAGGGCGGCGGCCTCGCGCTCGCCGAGCCCGACCTGGGCCAGCAGCTCTCCGACCCGCCGCGCGCGGGCCGCGCGGTCGTGGGAGCCGTGCAGCCGCAGGACGCCGTCGATGGTCGCGCCGATGCCGATCCGGGCGTCCAGCGAGAGGTACGGGTCCTGGAAGACGATCTGGACCGCCTTGGCCCGCGCCAGCCGGGCCGCCCGCCCCCGTACGGACCTGGCCAGCGGCTCCCCCTGGACGAGGATCTCGCCCGCGTCGGGGTGTTCGAGACCGATCAGCATCCGTGCCGTGGTGGTCTTCCCGGAACCGGACTCCCCGACGATGCCGAGCGCCCCGCCCGAGCGCAGCGAGAAGGACAGGCCGTCGACGGCGACGACCTCCGTGCCGCCGGTGCGGTAGGTCTTGCGCAGCCCCGTGACCTGGAGGAGGGGCGGGGCGGAATCGGTGGCGGTCAACGGTCCTCCCGGAGTTCGGCGGCGCGGTGGCAGGCGACCTGGGCCGGGCCGTGCTGCTCCAGCCGCGGCGCGGCCGTGTCGCAGCGGCCGGGTTCGGCGAAGCGGCAGCGGGGCGCGAAGGCGCATCCGGGCGCGGATTCCAGCAGGCCCATGGGGGCGCCGGGGATGGGGGTGAGGCGGGCGATCGGCCCCTCCAGCGGTGGGGAGGAGCCGAGCAGGCCCGCGGTGTAGGGGTGGCGGGGGGAGGTGAAGAGCTCCGTGACGGGCGCCGTCTCGACGATCCGGCCCGCGTACATGACGTAGATCCGGTCGCTGGACGCGGCCGCGAGCTCGATGTCGTGGGTGATCAGCAGGAGTCCGAGGCCGCGGTCGCGCTGGAGGCGGCCCAGGATGGCCAGGATCTCGGCCTGGGTGCTGACGTCGAGTGCGGTGGTCGGTTCGTCGCAGAGCAGCAGCCGGGGTTCGGTGGTGAGGGCCGCCGCGATCACGACACGCTGGAGCATGCCGCCGGAGAGCTCGTGCGGATACTGGTTCAGGTGCCGGGGCGGGTCCGGCAGGCCGACCGCGGTGAGCAGTTCGGCCGCCCTGGCGTTCGCCCGGTCCCGGGACCAGCCGTGGACCAGGCGCAGCGGTTCGGTGAGGAAGTCCCCGACGCGGCGAACCGGGTTGATGGCCGCGCGCGGGTCCTGGTAGATCATCGACGCGGTGGAGGTGCGTACCGTACGCAGGCTCGCGGCGTCGGCGCCGACGAGGTCGATCCCGTCGACGCGGACCCGGCCGCCGAGCTCCGCGCCCGTGGGGAACAGGCCGAGGGCGGCGCGGGCGGTGACCGATTTCCCCGAGCCGGATTCGCCGACCAGGGCGACGACCTCCCCGGCGCGGACGTTGAGACTGACGCCGTCCAGGATCGGGCGGGCCATCGAGGGCAGTGTGACGGCGAGTTCGTCGTATTCGAGCAGTGTCATCGCGAATCCCTCCCCGCGAGTCGGTCGCCGAGGCTTTCCCCGACGACGTTGAAGGCGACGACGACCAGGACCACGGCGACGGCCGGCGCGATGGCGGAGAGCGGCCGGCCCTGCAGCACGGCCGTCTGTCCCTGGTTGATCATGGCGCCCCAGTCCGGTGTCGGCGGTTGTACGCCCAGCCCCAGGAAGGAGAGGGCGGCGAGGTCGAGCAGGGCGTACCCGAAGTTCACCGTCGACTGGGCGAGCAGGGTCGGGGCGATGTTGGGCAGCACCCTGCGCACGGTGACGAACAGGGCGGAGTGGCCCTGGACCCGGTAGGCGGCGACGTAGGGGCGGGCCTTTTCCTGTACGGCCAGGGCGCGTACCAGGCGTGCGGTGTACGGCATGTAGGCGATGGCCATGGCGATGACGGGGGCCGTCATCCCCTTGCCGAAGAGGGCGACCGCCAGGATCGCCATCAGCAGCGCGGGGAAGGCGAAGACCACGTCGAGCACCCGGCCGACGAGGGTGTCGATCCAGCCGCCCCGCCAGGCGGTGAACAGTCCGACGGCGATGCCGGCGACGGTGGAGAAGCACACCACCGCGAGGGGGCCGGTGAGGCTGGTGCGCGTACCGACGATCAGCGCCGAGAAGGTGTCGTGGCCGCCCTGGTCGGTGCCGAGCCAGTAGTCGGCGCTCGGGTCGAGGAGGGTGTCGCCGAGGTGGCCGAAGGTCGGGTCCTGGGGCGCGAGCCAGGGGGCCAGCAGCGCGACGAGGACGAACAGGACGAGGAGGAAGAGGCAGATCCGGTGGAGCGGGCCGCCGCCGAGGGTGCGGAGCCGGCCGAGGGCGCCCCGCAGGGGGGCCGGGGCCGCGCCGGGTGCCTTCGACGGTGTGAGGGCCTTGGTTTGCGTGCGTGCGCTCATCGGGCGCTCCCCCCTGCCGCCGTCCGCGGGTCGATCAGCGGGTGCAGCAGGTCGACGAGGGCGTTGACCACGACGAACGCGGCCACGACCAGCAGCACGATGGCCTGTACGACCTGGAAGTCCAGTTGGTCCACCGACTGCACCAGGAGCGATCCCACCCCGGACATGCCGAACGCCGTCTCCACGATCGCGGTGCTGACCAGCATGCCCGAGACCAGCAGCGCGGAGACCGTCACGATCGGTCCCAGCGCGTTGCGCAGGACGTGGCGCCGTATCACCGTCCGCCGGGGTGTCCCCCGGCTGAGGGCGACCTCGACGTGCTCGCGCCGCAGTTCGTCGAGCATCGAGGAGCGGGTCACGCGGGTCACCAGCGCCACGAAGGTGACGGACAGGGCCGCGGCCGGGAGCACCACGTGGTGCAGCCGGTCCAGTACGCCGGTGCCGTTCCCGATCGTCGGGAACCAGCCGAGCTGGACCCCCAGGACCGACCGGAGCAGCAGCGCGGCGACGAAGGCGGGTGCGGCCGCGCCGATGGTGACCAGGAGCATCAGGGAGCGGTCGGTGCGCGTGCCCCGGCGCAGCGCGCCGACGATGCCGGAGCCGACGCCCACCACCGCGATCATCAGGGCGGATACGCCGATCAGCAGCAGGGAGGAGGGCAGGCGCGACCAGATGACCGCGCCGACGTCCTGGTGGAAGAGGTACGAGCGGCCGAAGTCGCCGCGCAGCACCCCTTCGAACCAGTTCCAGTACCGGACGAGGAACGGCTCGTCGAATCCGTACTGGCTGCGGATCGCGGCGAGTTCCTCCGGGCTCGGGCTGCGCCCCTTCACCAGGAACGCGGCCGGGTCACCGGGGGCGAGGAAGAGCGAGGAGAACACCAGGAACGAGGTGACGAGCAGGGTTGCCGCCATCCCGGCGAGTCTGCGCAGCGCCCGGACGGTCCGGGCCGCCGCGGCCGTCATCCCTTGGCCCCGATCTCGGCCGCCCACGGGTAGTAGAGGTAGGCGATGGACGGCTGGACGCCGGTGATCCGCTTGCCCAGGAAGACGCTGACGGGCTGGGTGTACAGGGGCAGCCAGGGCAGTTCCCGCAGGGCGATCTTCTGGGCCTCGGCGTTGGCGGCGGCGTGCTCGGCCGGGTCGTAGGCGCCGACGGCACGGTCGACGGCAGCGTCGAAGGCCGGGTGGGACCAGTTGCCGTAGTTGCTGAACGCGCCGGTCTGCAGGGAGCCGTACATGTCCAGCGGGTCGGTGATGGAGGTGTACCAGAAGGTGAGGAAGAGGTCGATGCCCTCGCGTGCGGCCGCGTCGGTGAAGAGGGTCGTGTACTTCTCCGCGGAGACGGAGTCGATCTGCGGCTTCAGTCCGATGGCCGTGGCGGCCTGGGCGACGGCCTGGGTGATGATCGTCGTCTGGGAGTCGAGCGGGCTCGTCGCGATGACGATCTTCTGGCCGTTCACGCCGGCCTCGGCGGCGAGCGCCTTGGCCTTGGCCGGGTCGTACGGGTAGTTCGGCACGTCCTTGAGGAGTCCCTCGCGGGTCGCGGCGGGCGCCTCGCTCCAGAGGTTGTCGGTGACCAGGGAGCCGGCGACCTCGCCCACCCCGCCGGCTCCGGCCTTGACGATGCCCTTGCGGTCGATGGCCATGAGCAGGGCCTGGCGTACCCGGGCGTCGCCCAGCGGTCCCTTGAGGTTGCCGACCACCTCGTCGGCGACGCTGGTGTTGCGGCCGAAGTAGAGGGTTCCGGCCTGGCCGGCGCGCAGTTGGTCGTACGCGTTCGGCGGGACCATCCAGCCGCCGTCGACCTCGCCGCTCTGGAAGGCGTTGACCCGGGTCGTCGGGTCGGCCAGGAAGACGAACTTCGCGCGGCCGGCCTTCGCCTTGAGCTCGGGGTTCCAGTAGTCGTCGAACCGCTTGAGGGTGAGCGACTGGCCGGAGGTCCAGGACTCGAAGGAGAAGGGGCCGGTACAGTTCACGCCGGTCTGCGGATTGCCGTAGTCCTTGCCGGACTTGGCCAGGGTGGCCGCCGACTCCACGGTGCCGGGGCTGGCGGCCAGGTACTTGTTGAAGGTGGAGTCCGGCTTGGCCAGGGTGACGGTGACCTCCATCGGACCGGTGCGGTCGACCGACTGCACGTTCCGGAAGGGGTTGGCCCAGACGCTGGCCGTGGCGGGGTCGAGGTTGCGGCGCAGTGAGGCGACGACGTCGTCCGCGGTGAGCGCCGTGCCGTCGTGGAAGCGCACGCCGGGGCGGATCTGGTAGACCCAGGTGGTGGGTGTGGGGTTGGCGTACGAGGCCGCGAGGTTGGGCGAGGTCGTCAGGTCCGGGTTCCAGCGCAGCAGGCTCTCGCAGACGTTGGCGAGGATCTGGTTGGGCGGGTAGTCGAACGAGTAGGCGTAGTCGATGGTGGTGGGCTCCGCGAAGAGCGACCAGGTGAAGGAATCCAGGTTGCCCGTGGCGGCGGGGGTCTTGTCGGTGATCCGGTACGCGGTGGCCGTGTCCGTGTCGGGGCGGGCGGGGCCACCGCACGCGCTGGTGATGAGCACGGCGGCCGCCGCGAGGCCGGCTGCCAGGGCGTGGCGGATCCGTCGGGGCCGGGCCGCTCTCGATCGGGCTGATGGCATCGTCTGACTCCTGAGGGTGGGCTGCGAGGGGTACGGGGCCAGGGCCGGGGCGGCCGGCCGGTGGCTCGGTGCGTCCGGTGACTCAGTGCGTTGCGTGGAAGACGAGTTCGCCGTCGAGGTAGGTCCGCAGCACCCGGGTCTCGGCGATCTCCTCGCTGGGGCGCTCGAAGGGGTTGCGGTCCAGGACGACGAGGTCGGCGTACTTGCCCTCTTCGACGGTGCCGGTGACGTCGTCGAGGTGGTTCGCCCAGGCGCTGCCCGCGGTGTAGGCGGTCAGTGCCTGGGAGAGGGTCAGGGCCTGTTCCGGGAAGAACGGCGGGCAGGGTTCGCGGGTCCCGGGGGCGTTGGGCGCCTCGTCCGGCACGGCGCGGTTGACGGCGACGTGGATGCCCCAGAGCGGGTTGGGGCTGCTCACGGACCAGTCGCTGCCGGCGACGAGTCGGGCTCCGGCGCGCTGGAGGTCCCCGAACGGGTATTGGAGGGCTGCTCGTTCGGGCCCGAGGAAGGGGATCGTCAGCTCGTCCATCTGTGGTTCGTGCGCGGCCCACAGCGCCTGGATGTTCGCGGCCGCGCCCAGGGCCGCGAAGCGCTTGACGTCGTCGGGGTGGACGATCTGCAGGTGGGCGAGGTGGTGGCGGTTGTCGTTGGCGCCGTTGGCCGCGAGGGCCCCGGTCAGCGCGTCGAGCACCTCCCGGACGGCGCGGTCTCCCAGCGCGTGGAAGTGGATCTGGAAGCCCGAGCGGTCCAGGATGCCCACCGCCTGGTCGAGCACCTGCGGATCGATGAAGCTGAGCCCGGAGTTCGCGGTGGCGCAGCCGCATCCGTCGAGGTAGGGCTCCAGCATCCCGGCGGTGAAGTTCTCGGCGATGCCGTCCTGCATGATCTTGACGCTGGTCGCCTTGAAGCGGCCCACCTGGCCCGTACGGCGGCGCTCCTCCAGGTCGGGTATCTGCTCCAGGCCGCGCTCGCGGTCCCACCACAGGGCGCCGACGACGCGGGCGCGCAGGGAGCCCTCGCGGGCCGCCCGCAGGTAGACCCCGAAGTTGTCCGGGTTGCCGGGGAAGGCGCCGATCATGGCGTCCTGCCAGCTGGTCACGCCGAGGGAGAAGAGGTGTTCCTGCGCGGCCAGCAGGCCGACGTGCGCCTCGTCCGGCGTGGCGATGGGGACGTGCCGGGCGACCAGTTCCATGGCGCCCTCCTGGAGGGTGCCGGCCGGGGTGCCGTCCGGCTCCCGCTCGATCCGGCCGTCCGCCGGGTCGGGGGTGTCCCGGTCGACGCCGGCGAGGTGGAACGCCCGGGTGTTGACCCAGGCTCCGTGGCCGTCGCGGTTCGTGAGCATGACGGGCCGGTCCGGGACCACCTCGTCGAGCATGGCCCGGGTGGGCGTGCCGCCGGGGAAGATGTCCATCGACCAGCCGCCGCCGCGGATCCAGGCCGCTTCGGGGTGGGCTTCGGCGTACTCGGAGACCACCTTCAGGTAGCCGTCGATGGTGCGTTCCTCGCTCAGGTCGCAGCTGAGCATCTGGACGCCCGCCACCACCGGGTGGACGTGGGCGTCCTGGAATCCGGGGACGAGCAGTCCGCCCGCGAGGTCGACCACCTCGGTGTCGGGGCCCGCGAGGGCGCGCACCTCGGCCTCGTCGGCTACGGCGAGGATCCTGCCGCCCGCGACGGCGACGGCGGCGTCCACCGGGGCCGGGCCTGTCGCGGTGAAGACCTTCCCTCCCACGAAGACGGTGTCGGCCAGCTGCCCGATCGGCTGCCTTTGGTTGGACATCGACGCATCCTCCGGCTCGGCGGGCGAACCCGCTCGGCTTGTTGTTGAGGAGGAGTGAACGGGAGCGCAACATTGTTGTCAACGGTGTTGCGCTCGCTCTGTTCCACATCGTTACACTGGCCGCACCATGCCGAAGCCATCCGACACCCCCGCCCGGACCAAGCGTTCGGGCAGCCAGCTCACACCCGACGCGATCATCGAAGCGAGCCTGCGCATCGCGGCCCGCGGCAGCGAGGACGCCTTCACCGTCCGGCGTCTCGGCGAGGAACTCGGCGCCGATCCGACCGCGATCTACCGCCACTTCCGCGACAAGGACGAGCTCCTGCTGTCCGTCGCCGACCGCACGCTCGGCGAGGTGCTCGACAGCATCCCCGAGGGCCTCGACTGGAAGGGCCGGCTGCGGGCGCTCGCCGACGGCTCCCTGGAGGTCGCGCTCAAGTACCCCGTGGTCGGCTCGACCATGGCCAGCCGGACCACCCGGCGGCCCAACGAGTTCCGGGTGGTCGAGCTCATCCTCGCCGCGGTCATGGAGGCCGGGCTCGAAGGCGCCGAGGCGGCCGTCCACTACCGGATGGTCGGCGACTCGCTCCTCGCCTTCGTCGGCCAGCGCGCCGCCTACCTGCTCTTCGACCCGGACATCCGCGAGGCCGACGAATCCTCCTGGAGCCGCGAGTACCGCCTGGTCGACGCCCAGGGATTCCCCCACATCACGCGGTTGAGCGCGGAGCTCGCCGAGGTGACGGACGAGCAGATCTTCCACGCGCGGGTCGAGGCGCTGATCACCGCGATCGAGACGCGGGCCGAGGCGCTGCGCGAGGCGTAGACGCACTCTCACCCTGCCGGGCGGGGCCTTCCCGCCCGGCCTTTCCGTGCATCTCGGCGCAACACCGTTGACAACGGCGTTGCGCCGACGGTTCACTCCCCCTTCACGGATACCGCCGGGAATCGCCGCGGCCCCCACGCCTGCCCGACCCGGTCCGCCGAGGAGAGGGATCACATGCATCGCATGCGTCACCCGCACCAGGAACCTGCCGCCCCGCCCCGGTCCGCCAACCGCGCCGGCATCCCCGACCGGCTGCGCCTCGCGTTTTCGCTGCACGCCGAGGCACTCCGGCGCTCCATGCCCGTGGCGGAGGTCGCCGGCGAGGCCGCCGAGCGCACCCGCCGCGCACGCGCCGAGCACGACGAGCACTCCGAGCACGCCGAGCACCGACTCGCCTCGTCCGAAACCGGGTCGGCCGATACGGGCAGCCGTACGCCCAGCCGTCGCCGGCTCCTCGGTACCGCGGGCGCCCTGGCCGCGGCCGCGGCGCTGCCCGGCGCCCCCCTCGCCCCGCGCCCGGCGGCTGCGGCCGGCGACAGCCCGACGCCCGGCCCCCGTATCGCGATCATCGGCGCGGGACTCGCGGGGCTGCGCTGCGCGCACCGGCTGTGGACCCAGGGCCACCCGGTCGCGGCCACCGTCTACGAGGCCGACACCACCCACATCGGCGGCCGTTGCTGGTCGTTGCGCGGATTCTTCGACAACGGCGCGGTCCACGAGCACGGCGGGTCCTTCATCAGCTCGTCCGACACCGCGATCCTCGGCCTGGCCCACAGCCTCGGCATCGCACGGGAGTACGCGAACGGCGGCGCCCTGGACGACGGGGACTACACCGCCTGGATCGGCAACGGCCCGTACACCGGGGACCGGCAGCAGCAGGACTGGGTGGCCGAGGCGTACGAGGCCTTCAACGCCTCGTACCGGGCGGCGGGCACGGCCCGCTACGACAACAGCACTCCCGAGGCGCGGCGGCTGGACCGGCTGTCCTGCCTGGACTACCTCGACGAGATCGGGCTGGCCGCCGATTCCCGGCTCGGCCAGCTCGTGCAGTCCCTCCAGCTCCAGTCCGGCGGTGAGCCCGCCGAGGCCTCCGCACTCGGGATGATCGGCTTCCTCGGGTCCTCGGCCACCTTCGCCGGCGGCGGCTTCGACGAGAAGTACCACCTGGTCGGCGGCAACGACCGGCTCGTCAGCGGGATGGCCGCGCAGCTCCCGGCCGGGGCCGTGCGGCAGGGGTACGAGCTCATCGCGCTGCGCCAGAACGGCGATCGCAGCTACACCTGCACCTTCGACCGCTCGGGCAGCACGGTCTCGGTGACGGCGGACCACGTGGTGCTGGCCCTGCCGTTCAGCACCCTGCGCAACGTCGACCTCTCGGGGGCGAACCTTTCCGCCCGCAAGATGACCGCCATCCGCGAACAGGGCATGGGCCACAACGCGAAGATCGTCACCCAACTCTCGGCGAAGACCTGGCCGCGGCTCGGCTTCAACGGCATCACCAACACCGGCCCGCTCGGCTATCAGACGGCCTGGGACGGCTCGGTCGCCCAGGGCCCGGGAGGCGCACCGGCGCTGCTGGTGAACTTCCCCGGCGGGAACACCGCCCGCACCGCGCTCACCGGAGCCGCCCACGGCCCGGCCCCGGCCGCGGACGTGCGGTGGTTCCTCTCCCAGATCGAGCACCTCTACCCCGGCACGACGGCCGCGTACACCGGGAAGGCGTACGAGGACCACTGGTCGCTCGACCCCTGGCACCTCGGCGCCTACCACTACTACAAGGTCGGCCAGTACACCTCGTTCGCGGGCCACGAAGAGGTGCAGGAGGGCCGCGTCCACTTCGCGGGCGAGCACACCGACGTGGAGAACTCCACGCTGAACGCGGCGGTGGTCTCCGGCGAACGCGTCGCGGGCGAGATAGCCCACCAGATCTGACGGCGCACGGTATGATCGCTTCATGCATCGTTCCTCGTGCCTGAGCTGGTGGCGCACCCTCTGAGGGTGGCCACTTCCCACGCATGACCCGGGCCGCCCTGATGGGCGGCCCTTTCGTGTCCCTGGAACGGGGTGGACGGCCGGCCATGGGGGTGGCGTCGACCTTTCAGGAGACTCCGTGAACACCACCGACACGCACACCACCGACACGTACGCCGCCGACGCGCACACCACCGACACGCTGGGTACGTCCACGGCCCAGGCCCGCAGCGCCGTACTGGAGCGGGAGATCCGCCGCGACCCGGGCCGCTTCCGCATCCTGACCGGGGACCGGCCCACCGGCCGGCTCCATCTGGGGCACTACTTCGGCACCCTCCACAATCGGGTCCGTCTCCAGGACCTGGGGGTGGAGACGTTCGTGGTCATCGCCGACTACCAGGTGCTGACGGACCGCGACGTCGCCGACAACCTCACCGAGGTCGTCGAGGACCTCGTACTGGACCACCTCGCCATCGGCGTCGACCCGCAGCGGTCCACGATCTTCACCCACAGCGCGGTCCCCGCCCTCAACCAGCTGCTGCTGCCCTTCCTCAGCCTGGTCTCGGTCGCCGAGCTGAACCGCAACCCCACGGTCAAGGACGAGATCGCCCACTCGCGCCAGTCCTCCGTCAGCGGCCTGATGTTCACCTACCCCGCCCACCAGGCCGCCGACATCCTCTTCTGCAAGGCCCACCTCGTCCCCGTCGGGCAGGACCAGCTCCCCCACCTCGAACTGACCCGCACCATCGCGCGGCGCTTCAACGACCGCTACGGCAACGGGACTCCCGTCTTCCCCGAACCCGACGCCCTGCTGTCCGCCGCCCCGCTGCTCCTGGGCACCGACGGCGGCAAGATGAGCAAGAGCCGGGGCAACGCCATCGCTCTGGCCGCCGACGCCGACGAGACCGCCCGGCTGCTGCGCGGTGCGAAGACCGACTCCGAGCGGCACATCACCTACGATCCCGGAGCCCGCCCGGAGGTCTCCTCCTTGCTCCTGCTGGCGGCCCTCTGCCAGGACCGGGACCCCCGGGAGATCGCCGAGGAGATCGGCGCGGCGGGCTCGGCCGCCCTCAAGAAGCACGTGACCGAGGCCGTCAACGAGCACCTGGCCCCGATCCGGGCGCGGCGCACCGCGTACGCCGGGGACCGCGGGTACCTGCGCCAGGTTCTCCGGGAGGGCAACGCGCGGGCCAACGCCGTCGCCGAGGCCACCCTCGCGCAGGTGCGCACCGCGATGAACAGCCACTACTGAACCGCGGCCGTCGGGCTGCGCTCACAGCCTGGCGACGGCCTCCACGAAGCGCTCGACTGCGCCCTCGGCCGTCGTCAGGAAGAGGTTGGGCTCGATCAGCTCCAGTTCCATCACGACCGGGGAGCCGTCCCGGGCCAGCGCGAGGTCGACCCGCGCGTACAGCAGCGGGTCGCCCGCGGGGGTCTTGACCACGGCCAACGCCGCGGCGGCCACGGCCCGTTCGGCCGCGTCGGGGACGTGTGCGATCAGGTCGGGGTGCGGTACGCGCTCGTTGTCGACGCGTCCCGTGTCCGTGAGCACCGGCCCCTTGCGCATCGCGTGGCTGAACTCCCCGCCCAGGAACACCAGCGCGCGTTCGCCTTCGACGATCCGCTCCATGTACGGCTGGACCATCGCGGTCTCGCCGTCCGCGTGCAGCAGGCGTACGTGGGCCTCGGCCGCGTCCCGCTGTTCCTCGGTGTACCGGGCGCTGTTGCGGGCGCCGGCCGAGACCGACGGCTTGACCACGATCTCGCCGTGCTCCGGAAGCCGGGCGTCCTCGCCGGGAGCGATGAACCGGGTCGGTACGGTCGCCACCCCGCGGGCGGTGAGCTCCGCGAGGTACGTCTTGTCGCTGTTCCAGCGCACCACCCGGGCGGGGCTGTGCAGCGCGGTCACCGCGGCGACGCGGTCGGCCCACGTCAGGAACTCGGGCAGCCGGCGCGTGTACTCCCAGGTGGAGCGGATCACCACGGCGTCCTGCGCGGCCCAGTCGTACCCGGCCTCGTCCCAGCCGACCGCCTCCGCGTCGATGCCGCGAGCGCGCAACGCCGCGACCAGCAGCGGCAGTTCCGCGTCGTGCTCCCGGCCGAACCCGTCGGTCGCGAGGGCGACACGGCGCATTGCCGACCCGCCCGCACCTGTACGCGCCATACCTCACCCCTTTGTCGAACGGACCTGCGAAAGCTGCGGGCGCGACGGCGACCCGGTGCGTACCCAGGGGGTGGCGCACCGGTCAGCACGTCCACCGCGGGGTCGGCCTGCTAGCGCTTTGCCGCGATGATTCCGTGGAGAAAGATGCCGAGCACTCCATGGAGTTCGTCATGGAGGGAAATGTCCGGATCGGTTTCTCGGGACCAGCGGTAAAGCACACCGAGGTAGACGTCACGCAGCACGTTTCCCACTCGCTGCGGGTCCACCTCCGACGAAATCTCGCCCACGGCCCGCCCGGTCTGGAGAATTCCGGCGAATATCTCGGCGGCGTAAGGCTCTTCGAGGAGCGGCCGGCCCGCTTTCACCCATGCGGCCAGCATCGCGCCCGCCACTTCGCGCTCCTCCTCGTTGATATCGGCCAGCGCAACCATGCACCGTTCGAGCTGGGCGGCCACGCTTCCGCCGCGATGCGGCTCCACCATCTCCAGACGCTCCCGCAGTTTGTGTCGCCGCTGTTCACCCCATGCAGTGATGAGGTCTTCCTTGCGGGAGAAATAGTTGAAGAAAGTACCGCGGGCGACATCGGCGCGCTCGGCGATCTCGTCGATCGTGGTCTTGTCATAGCCCTGTTCGGCGAACAGAGCCAGGGCCGAGGCGTAGACACTCTCCCGGACTTTCTGCTTGTTCCGTTCGCGGCGCCCCGGGGGGGTACGAGGGGCCGTGGAGGGGAGTGGGTCCATCGCGCTATTCCGTTCAGCAGGTCGGCATGGAGTGCCCGTACATTGACTCCCAATTAACTTTAGATTGCGGTCAACGTTTCTGGCAATGCCCCGGCACCCCCCTGACCTCGTCATCCGGCCGAATCCCGCACCACCTCCGCCACACTCGCCCCGCCCAACAGCCGGTCCAACGCGATGTCCACGCCGTGCTCCTCCCGCACCCGCCGGCGCAGCCGCGTCGCCATCAGGGAGTCCAGTCCGAAATCGCGCAGCGGCCTTCGTGAGTCGAGCAGATCGGCGGGCATGCCGAGCACCACCGCCGCATGCGACGCGAAAGCCTCCACCGTCAGCCCGGCCGGCATCGGCGGCGGCGTGGGCGCGGGCCGATCGGGTACCGGCGCGGAAGGTACGGAGGGTGTGCGAGCGGGTGTCTGCACGGGTGCCTGGGCCTTGGCCCGTACGGCGACCCGCTGCTCGGGGGCGAGCCATGCGGCGGCCTCCCCCGCGAGTCCCGCGAGGGCGGACAGCAGCGCGCCCGCACCGGAGCGGAGCGCACCCGAGGGGGCTTCGGCGGGAGCCGCGGGGCGCAGCCGGATCCCCTCGAAGACCGCGAGCCGGTGCCCCTCGGCGGACACGACCTCGACGTCGGCGCGGTCCGCGTCGGCCGTGCGGCGGGCGAGGCTCCAAAACTCCCCGTCGAGCCGCTCCGGCAGCCGGACCCGGTCGAAGGAAACGGGCAGCCGCAGCTGTGCCGGCAGGGCGGCGAGCAATGGCTGGAAAGCCGACTCCAGCGACGCGGGGTAGGGGACCTGCGGCGTCGTCATCCGGGCGACGGCCTCGGCCTCCCCGGTCCACAGTCGCCGTACGCCGTCGAAGCGCGGGTCGATCGTGTAGCCGCGGTCCGCGGCCAATGTGCGGAAGGCGGCGGCGCGGTGGAAGCGCGTGCACCGCTCAAGTGCGGCGTCCACCCGGGCGGTTCCGGTGTCGCCGTCCTCGCCCTCCTCCGCTGCGGCCGGCCGCAGCCGGGCCCGCAGGCACACGGCGGCCGTCCCCTTGCCGATGGCCTCGACCCGGACCTCCCACTCCCCGCCGCCGGGCGCGGGCAGCACGGTGGTGCGCAGCGAGAGGGCGGCGGCCTCGCCGGCGTCCACGTACGTGTCACCGAGCCGGGCGTCCAACAGTTCCAGGTCGGCGGTTCCTGCCAGCGCGCGCCCCGCGTCCAGGGCGGCCGCCAGGTAGACCACCGGCGGCACCGGCGTCAGCCCGCGCACGGAGACCGCGCTCCCCCACTCGCCCGAACCCCAGGCGCTGAGCGGGCTCTCGCGCACGAACGGGACGGGCGGGGCGATCGGCGACGGCGCGGGGCAGACCGCCTGCTCGTCGGTCAGCCGGAACTCACGGGTGTCCCAGCTGTAGCGGGGCAGCGGTACGTCCCGGGGTGCGGCGCCGAACCACTGCTCCCACGCCACCCGGCCGCCGTGCGCGTACACCTGGCCGAGTGCCTGGACCAGTGCGGTCCGCTCGTCCTGCCCGCGCCGCAGCGAGGCAACGGCCGCTCCCTGTGCCCCCGCCTCCTCCCGGGTCTGCTCTAGGGCGCCGACGAGCAGCGGGTGCGGGCTGACCTCGACGAACACGGGGGCGTCGGCCTTGAGGATGCCGCGTACGGTGTCGACGAACCGTACCGGCAGGCGCAGGTTGTCCATCCAGTACGCCGGATCGAGGTCGGGTCCGGTGACCGGGGCGCACCGGGTGGTGGAGACCATGGCGGTGTGCGGCGCGGCGGGCGCCAACGAGCCCAGTGCGGCCGGCAGTTCCTCGCGCAGGGCGTCCATGGCCGGTGAGTGCGAGGCGACGTCCACGCGGACCGGGCGGCTGAAGAGCCCGCGCGCGGTCAGTTCCTCGCCGATCTGCCGCAGGGCTTCGGCGTCGCCGGCCAGGACGGTGCCGAGCGGGGCGTTCTCGGCGGCCACGCAGACGGCCTGCCCGTGCGGGGCGGCGACGTCCCGTGCGTCGTCGGCGGACAGTTCGACGGCGAGCATGGCACCCTGCCCGGCCAGCCGCTTCATCAGCCGACTGCGGCGGCAGATGACGGCGGCCGCGTCGGCGAGGGAGAGCGCGCCCACGGCCTGTGCGGCGGCGGCCTCGCCCATGCTGTGGCCGATGCAGAGGTCCGGTGTGACGCCCATGGAACGCCAGGTCGCGGCGAGCGCCACCTCCATGGACCACAGGAGCGGCTGGACCACGTCGATCTCGGCGGGCAGTTCGTCGCGTTCCAGCCAGGCGAGCGGGGACCAGCCCAGTTCCGCGCGGACCACCTCGTCACAGGCGGCCATGGCCGCCGCGAAGGCGGGCGAGGCGGCCAGCAGGCCGCGGCCCATCCGGGGCCACTGGGAACCCTGGCCGGGGAAGACGAAGACGGTGGGGCGCGGGGAGAATCCCGCCTCGGCGACGCCCGCGCCCGGGACCTCACGGCCCTCGGCCAGCGCGGTCAGGGCGGCGGCGAGCTCCTCGTGCGTGCCGGCCACGGCCCACAGCCGGTACGGGTGGGCGTCGCGGCGCAGGGCCGCCGCCGCGCACAGGTCCCGCAGGGGTACGTCGCGCCCGGGTCCGGCGGGGCCCAGGTGTGCGGCGTACGACCGGGCCAGCGCGAGCAGCGAGGCGTGCGAGCGGGCGGAGAGTACGAGCAGCTGCGGGTCTCCCGGGCCGGACTCGGGGCGCGCGAAGGCCGGTTCGGCCGCGCGCGCGGCCCGTACGACGTCCCCGGGCACGGCCCCGGGGACGTGCCCCTGCTCGTCCCCGGCGGCCTCGTGCTCGTACGCGCCGACCACGACATGGGCGTTGGTGCCCGAGATGCCGAAGGAGCTGACCCCGATCAGCGGGGCTCCGGCCGCGGCGTCCAGCGGGCGGTTGGCGGTGACGACCGCGAGCGGGGAGCCCTCGGCGGCGAGGATCTCGTGGGGCTGGTGGAGGTGCAGGGAGGCGGGGATCAGGCCGTGGCGGCTGATCAGCACCGCCTTGATGAGACCGGCGATGCCGGCGGCTGCCTCGGCGTGGCCGATGTTGGTCTTCACCGAGCCGACGAGCAGCGGGTCCCCGGGCCGCCGCCGGCCGGCCACCGCTTCGGCGAGCGCCCGCAGTTCGACCCCGTCGCCGGTGACCGTGCCGGTGCCGTGCGCCTCGACGTAGCGCAGGTCGGCCGGATCGATGCCGGCGCTCCGCCAGGCGGTGCGGGCGGTTTCCACTTGGCCGTCGACGGCGGGCTGGAGGAGCAGGCCGCTGCCGCGCCCGTCGTTGACCACGGCGCTGCCGCGCAGGACGGCGAGGACCCGGTCGCCGTCGCGGCGGGCGTCGGAGAGCCGCTTGAGGACCACGGCCCCGACGCCCTCGCTGCGTACGAAGCCGTCGGCGGAGGAGTCGGCGAACTTGCAGCGCCCGTCGGGGGCGAGCATGCCGGCTTGTGAATAGGCGATCGCGTCGGCCGGGGAAAGGACGAAGCTGACGCCTCCCGCTACGGCCAGGTCGCTCTCGCCGGCCAACAGGCTCTGCCGCGCGGCGTGGACGGCGACGAGCGAGGAGGAGCAGGCGGTGTCCAGGACGAGGCTGGGGCCGCGCAGGTCGAAGGCGTAGGAAAGGCGCCCCGCGGTGGTGGCTCGCAGCCGGCTGCCGGCCGCGCTGCGAATGCCCGAGACGGCGTGGCCGGCGCCCACTTCGCCGTACTCGGCGGTGGCCTGACCGACGAAGACTCCTGTCGGGGTCCCCGCGAGGGTGGAGGGCCGGATCCCGGCGTCTTCGAACGCCTCCCAGGCGACGTGCAGCAGCAGGCGCTGCTGCGGGTCCATGTCCCGGGCCTCGGCGTGCGATATCCCGAAGAACAGGGAGTCGAACGCGAAGGCCTCGGACAGGAAGCCGCCATGGCGGGAGGCGGTCCGGCCGGGTGGCGCGGGGGCCTCGTGGTAGACGGCTTCGATGTCGAAGCGGTCGGCCGGGACTTCGATGACGGCGTCCGCGTTGCGCGTCAGCAGGTCCCAGAACTCCTCGACGCCGTCGGCACCGGGGAACCGGCAGCCCATCCCGACGACCGCCACCTCTTCGCCCTGCACGTGAATCGACCGCTTCATGACTCCCCCTCAACGGTGTTGACCCGTCCAAGAATAGACGAGGAGTCAACTTTGAGCCGCCGTCGAGTTCCCTTGTAGCCAGGTTTAACGCGATGTTGACAAGGGTTTCACGTGACTTGGGACACATAAATCTTGACCTGGAGTACAAACATGGCTTCTGATCTAACTTCCCGAAGCGAACGGAGAACGCGTCATGGAGCACACCAAACTCGGCCGTCAGGGCCTGGAGGTCTCCCGCATGGGCCTCGGCTGCATGGGGATGAGCCAGTGGTACGGCACCCCCGACGACACCGAATCGATCCTGACCCTTCACCGCGCCCTGGACCTGGGCGTCACCCTCCTCGACACCGCCGAGGCCTACGGCCCGTACGACAACGAGGAGTTGCTCGGCGCAGCCCTCAAGGGCCGCCGCGAACAGGCCGTCATCGCCACGAAGTTCGGCTTCCCCATGAAGCTGAAGGACGGCACCACGGCTCCCGTCGACAGCCGGCCCGCCCACATCGTCGAGGTCGTCGAGGCCTCGCTGCGGCGCCTGCGCACCGATCACATCGACGTCCTGTACCAGCACCGCGTCGACCCGGACGTCCCCATCGAGGACGTCGTGGGCACGATGGCCGAGCTGGTCGCCCAGGGCAAGGTGCGCTTCCTGGGGCTGTGCGAGGCGAGCGAGAGCACCATCCGCCGCGCCCACGCCGTGCACCCGCTGTCCGTCGTCCAGAGCGAGTTCTCGGTCTGGGAGCGCAACCTCGAGGACGGCGTCCTGCCGCTGCTGCGCGAACTCGGCATCGGGCTCGTCGGGTTCTGCCCGCTCGGCCGCGGTTTCCTGACGGGCTCCGTCGACCGCGCCGAGAGCTACCCGGAGACCGACTTCCGCAGCCACGACCCTCGTCTGCAGGGATCGAACTACGACCACAACACGGCCATCGCCGGACGCATCCGCGCGCTGGCCGAGGCGAACGGCCTCACCCCGGCGCAGCTCGCGATCGCGTGGGTGCTGCACCAGGGCGAGGACATCGTGCCCATCCCGGGCACCAAGCGCCGCACCTACCTGGAGGACAACCTCCGGGCCGCCTCGGTCGTGCTCGACCCGGCACTGCTCGCCCGGATCGAGGAGGTCGCGGCGCCCGGCAAGGTCGCCGGCCCCCGCTACAACGACCGGATGATGGCGCTCATCGACCGCTGAGCGGCGCACACCCGCGCGCTGCCCCTCTCCCCCACGCACCCTTCCTCACTCATCGGAGTGCATCGCAACCATGGCCACACACCACGGGTCGCTCTGGCAGGAACACTGGAACGGCCGCCAAGGCCCCTTCGCCGAGGAATGCCGGCGGGCCCGCGCCGACCTCCTCGCCGACCTGCGCAACCCCGCGGCCGCCCAGGACCGCGTCCTGGCCGACATCATCGAATTCAGTGCGGGCTCCCTGCACTGGAAGGAGAACGGCTACGACGCCGTGCGCCGCGAGCCGGCCGCCTTCCGCAAGGTCCTGCCGATCATGCGGTACGACGACTTCGCCGAGCCCATCGAGCGCGAGACCCGCACCAAGGGCGGGATCCTCAGCTGCAGCCCCGTCCTGCGCTGGCTCAAGACCAGCGGTACGACCGGCACCCCGAAGCGGGTCCCGTACACCCTGCACTGGCTGCTGACCTACCGCATCCCCGCCATGAAGGCGATGTGGGGCACCTACCTGGAGCAGCACCCCGAGCTCCTGGCGCACCCCCACGCCACGCTGGACACCCAGACGGTGCGCGAGGACGTCCTCGACTTCGTGCACGGCGTCGAGCACCAGGCGATCAGCAACCGTCATCCCCAGATCAACAGCCTGGACTGGAACCCGCCGTGGTACGACGCGCCGTGGTTCGGGCCGCAGACGCCCACCTCCCACGAGGGGCGGATGTACCACCGCGTACGGCACCTGGCCGGGCGGGAGCTGCACTACATCTCCGCGATCAACCCCAGCACCCTGGTGTCGCTACGGGACCTGATAGCCGTCAACGGGGAGCGGCTGGTGGCGGACCTGCGCGCCGGAACCCTGGAGGGCGAGCCCTACGGCGAGCCCGACGAAGCGGCGGCGGGCCGCCTGGAGGCCGTGCTGCGAGACCCGGACTTCAGCCTCAAGGACGTCTGGCCGTCCCTGACCCTCTACAGCTGCTGGCTCTCCGCCTCGGCGGGCCTGTACCGCGGCAAGCTGGACGCCGTACTGCCCGGGGTCGACAAACTGCCGTTCATGACCTGCGGCACGGAGGGGGTCACCACCATCCCCGTCGACGGTACGACGCACTCCCAGCCCCTCGCGGTCAGCCAGGCGTTCTTCGAGTTCGTACCGGCCGACGTGCCGCTCGGGGAGATCCTCGAGAGCGGCGGCACGGTCAGCACCCTGCTCTTCGACGAGATCGAGGCCGGCCGGGACTACCACCTGATCATGTCCCAGGGCAACGGCCTGTACCGGCTGTGGACCGGGGACATCTACCACGTGGACCGCGTCGACGCGGCCGGCGTGCCGTGGGTGCACTTCGTACGCCGCAGCGGGGTGTTCCACTCCTTCACCGGCGAGAAGATCACCGAGGCGCAGGTCACCGAGGCGATCGAGAACGGTTTCCGGCTGCTCGGCGTGGACATGGGCCTGTACCTGTGCGGTCCCCGGTGGGCGGAGCCGCCGCACTACGTGGCGGTCGTCGAGACGGGCGCCGCGCTCACCGGCGATCTCGCCGCCGCGCTGTCCGCGCGGATCGACGAACAGCTCGGCCTGATCAACATCGAGTACGCGTCCAAGCGCGACAGCGGTCGCCTGGACCCGATCGTCGTGGTGCCGGTCGCACACGGTGCCGTCGGCGCCTACTTCGAGGGCCGCCGGACCCTCGGCAACACCACCCAGTACAAGTACAAGCCGTTCCAGCAGGACATCGCCTTCGTCTCCGAGATCACCGGATCCGGAGACCGGGAGAAGGGGGAGAACTGACATGCTCGAACTCACCAGGGCGCCGCAGAGTACCCGCAGGGAGATCGTCACCGTGCGCCGACCCGGCGCGGACCTGGCCCTGCACGTGTGGCGGCCCGGCGCGCTGAAGGGCGCGGTCTTCTACTTCCACGGCCTGCAGAGCCACGCCGGCTGGCTCTGGGAGGCGGGCCCCCAGTTCGCCGACAACGACGTTGCCTTCTACGTCCTCGACCGGCGCGGCAGCGGCATCAGCGACGGCGAGCGCAACGAGATGCCCGACGCCCGGACGGTCCTGGACGACTACGCGGCCGCCGTCGCCGCCGTGCGCGAGGAGATCGGCCCGGACGTGCCGCTCACCTTGTTCGGGCACTGCCTCGGCGGATCCTTCATGGCCGCGCTGCTGCACGACCCGTCCTTCCACGTCCCCTACGACGGGGCGGTGTTCTGCTCGACGTGGCTGGGCAAGCTGCACGCCACGCTCTCGGACGGGGAGCGCGCGGCCGTCGCCGCGGACGAGAGCACCGACGCGTGGGACGCGGGGCTGGACTCGGCCGACTTCACCGACGACCCCAAGTACCGCAGCTACATAGACCACGACGACCTCGCCGTGCGCCGGCTCACCCGGCGCTCCCGGGCCGTACTCCTGCGCCTGGAGGAGTACTACATGAACCCGGAGCGTGAACTGCCCGACATCCCCACCGCGTTCGTATCGGGGCTGACCGACCCGATCGTGGACCTCGACGACGCGCACAAGACGTACATCGAGATGACCCGGGGCCGCGGCTCGCTCCACAAGTTCCCCACCGGCAAGCACTACCTCTTCTACACGGGCGTCCGCCGCAGCCTGGTCAACTGGACCTCGGCCTTCACCCTGCTGCCGGGGCTGGAACACCGTGGCTGAGGCCCTGCTCCACCACGTCACCCAGCCCATGCGGGCCGGGTTCGACCATCCGGCGGCCCGCCGCCGCAGCTCCGACAGCCTCCTGCTCTCCCTGAGCGTCGACGGACACCGCGGACTCGGAGAATGCGCGCCCCGCCCGTACGTCACCGGCGAGACGAGCCGATCCGTCCGGGCCGCCCTCGAACTCGTCGACCTGGGCCCGCTGTTCGCGAGGCTGCGCGCGGCCGACCCCGCGCAGCTGCTCGGCGACCTGCACGCGGCGGGCTTCGAGCAGACCTTCGGCATCACCGGCGGCAACAACCTGGTGTGCCTGCTGGAGACCGCCGTACTCGATCTGCTCGGGCGGCGCCTCGCCGCCCCGGCCGGGGCGCTGCTCCCCGGCCGGGGCGGCCGGGGCCCGGGCTCGGATCCGGCGGCGCTGCCCGTCTCGCAGGTGCTCGACACGGGTACCGACCCGCAGGAGTTCCTCGACACCCGGGGGCCCTTCCACTTCGTGAAGATCAAGGCCTCCGAGGACCCCGCCCGCGACGTCCGGACCGTGGCCGCGGTGCGGGAGCGG
Source organism: Streptomyces sp. NPDC060028 (assembly GCF_042736725.1). Lineage (NCBI taxonomy): Bacteria > Bacillati > Actinomycetota > Actinomycetes > Kitasatosporales > Streptomycetaceae > Streptomyces > Streptomyces sp. NPDC060028. Next base: position 75,734 of record NZ_JBHWVJ010000020.1, read on the forward strand.
CTCGGCGAGTCCGTCCCCGTCATGGTCGACGCCAACATGAGCTGGACCCCCGAGGCGGCGGCCGGCCTGGTGGGGCGGCTGCGGGACGCGGGCGCCGACCTCTTCGAGGAGCCCCTGCCCCAGCGCTCCTGGGCCGACCTGCGTGCGCTGCGCCGGGCCACCGGCGCCACCATCATGCTCGACGAGTCCCTCGGCGGCCCCGACGATGCGCGCACCGCGGTGCGCGGCGGCGCCTGCGACGCGTTCAACGTCCGGGTGTCCAAGTGCGGCGGGCTGCTGCGCTCGGCCCAGGTGGTCGCCCTGGCCCGCGAGCACGGCATCGCCTTCCAGATCGGCGTGCAGGTCGCCGAGGTCGGGCCGCTGATCAACGCGGGCCGGGCGCTGGCCTTCGCCCACCCCGACGCGCTCACCGTCGAGGCCGGGCAGAGCGACCGGTTCTTCGAGCGCATGGTGGTCACGCCCCGCCCGGCGGTCGACCGCACGGCCAACACCATCTCCCCCGTCGACACCCCCGGGTTCGGCCTGGAGCTCGACGCGAGCGCCGGACCCTACGCGGTGCTCGCATTCACCGAAGGCAAGAAACTGTGGCATCCCCCGACTCCGGACCCGACCGCGGACCCGCGAACGAAGGTCCTGGCATGACGGCCTACTTCTCCGACCTGGTCGTGGCCTTCCTGCGGCAGCAGGACATCGACCTGGTGGCCTTCAACCCCGGCGCCTCCTTCCGCGGGGTGCACGACTCGCTGGTGCACGAGGGCAACGCCGACATCTCCCCGGGCATCGTCATGGCCTGCCACGAGGAGATCGCGGTCGCCGTCGCCCACGGCTACCACAAGGCGGGCAACCGGCACATGGCCGTCTTCGTGCACGCCAACGTCGGCCTGCTGCACGCCTCGATGGCCATCTTCAACGCCTGGTGCGACCGGGTCCCGCTGCTGGTCATCGGCGGCAACGGCCCGATCGACGCGGCCAAGCGCCGCCCCTGGATCGACTGGATCCACACCTCGCAGAACATCGAGTCCGTCGTCAAGGACTACGTGAAGTGGTGCGACCAGCCCACGAGCCAGCGCGGCACCATCGAGTCCCTCTACCGCGCCTTCAAGCTCACCCGGACCGAGGCGCAGGCGCCCGTGTTCGTGGCGCTCGACTTCGACGTGCAGGAACAGCCGATCGAGGAGGGCGTACGGCTGCTGCCCGCGGAGGCGACCCGGCCCGCCGCCCTGCCGGGCCCGGCGCCCGAGACCGTACGGGACCTGGCCCGGCGGCTGCTCGACGCCGAACTGCCCGTGCTGATCGTGGACTTCTCCGGGCGGGAGCCGCGGACGGTCGCCGAACTGATCGCGCTCGCCGAGGCGCTGGGGCTGGCGGTCGTCGACCGCGGCAACCGGATGAATTTCCCCACGACCCACGCGCTGAACCTGAGCGGGGCGACGGACACCGGTGTCCTGGCGGAGGCCGACCTGGTCATCGCGCTGGAGGTGCAGGACCTGGTCGGCGCGCTCGGCTCGTTCCTGGAGCTGACGGACCAGGGCATCCCGGCGAACGGCGCCCACGTCGTCACGATCGGCTCTAACGACCTGCTGACCAGCAAGTGGGCCGCCGACTACCAGCAGTTTGTGCCGGTCGCCGAGGCGGTCGTCGCGGACAGCCTGCGCACGCTCACCGCCCTGCACTCGGCCGCCACCGATCCCGAGGGGCCCTTCGGGGACCGCTCGTTCACCGAGCGGCGCGATGCCCGGGCCAAGACGATCGCCGCCGCCCACACCCGGGCACGGACCGGCTGGGCGGAGCAGGCCGAGGCCGCCAAGGGACGCGAGGTCGTCAACGTGGCCGCGGCGGTCGACGAGATCCACCGCGCGGTGCGGGACGAGCAGTGGGTCCTCGCCAACACCGGCAGCCTGACCATCGACGGCTGGGTCAAGAAGCTCTGGCCCATCGAGCGGCCGCAGAGTTACCTCGGCCTCAACGGCGGCGGCGGACTCGGCTACGGCCTCGGGGCCTCGGTCGGAGCCGCGCTGGCCCTGCGGGACGAGGACCGGCTCTGCATCAACCTCCAGGCCGACGGCGACCTGCTGTACACGCCGAGCGCGCTGTGGACCCTGGCCGCGTACGACGTCCCGCTGCTGGTCGTCGTCATGAACAACCGGCTCTACCTGAACTCCACCCAGCACGCCGCCCGCGTCGCCGGTAACCGCGACCGCGACATCGACCGTGCCCACATCGCGACGAGCTTCTACGACAACCCCGTCGACTTCGTCACCCTCGCACAGTCGTACGGCATCCACGCGCTGCCCCGGGTCGAGGCGGTCGCCGACATCGCGCCGGCCGTCGCCGAGGCGGTCGCGTACATCAAGGAGCACGGCAAGCCGGCCCTCGTCGAGATCCTCATGGAGTGACCGGGCGCCGCCGCGCTCCCCGCTCCCCTTCTCTTCCCCGCCACCACCACGTCCGTCCCGGGAGAACGTCCGTCATGACCCCCTTCTTCGAATGCGCCTACCAGGGCGAGCGGTTCGTCTGCTTCGCCGACACGCCCCCGGGCGAGCCGCTGCTCCTCTTCCCCGCCCCCGCCGACACCGCCGTGGCCCTGCTCGACGCGGGCGGCTCCTGCGACGCCTTCGCCGAGGCGGTGCGGAGCGCGGGCCCCGGGCGGCTGATCCCGGCCGCGTCCCGGGGTGGGGTACGCCCCCTGCCGCCGGTCCTCCCGGACGCGCCGGGCACCGCAGTCGCCGGCGGCTTCATGCAGACCCACAACGTCAAGGTGGCCGCCGAGGGCGAGGCGGCCGGTCCGGAGCACCCGAACTGGTTCTTCAAGGGGCCGGGCAGCGCACTGCGCGTGTCGGGCGAGCCCCTGGGCGTGCCCGCCGCGGCCGTGGCCGTCTGCGAGGAGGCCGAGGTCGTCCTCGTGTACCGGACCGACGAGAAGGGCGAGCCCGTCTACCTCGGCCACACCTTCGGCAACGACCTGACCGACATCGGGCGGTTCCGGCAGAACCCGGCCCACCTCTCGTACGCCAAGCTGTGCGAGGCCTCGGTCTCCCCCTGGTTCTTCCCCGGCGAGCCGCCGCGGGCGGTGACCGGGCGGGTCACGGTCGAGCGCGCCGGACGCACCGCCTGGGAAGGCGAGTTCAGGACCGGCCTGGACGCCCTGCACTACCCGGTGGAGTCGATGACCCGGCACCTCTTCTCCCACCCCGGGCTGCGCCGTCCCGGCACCGTGCACTACGTGTTCCTCGGCGCCGACCGGAGCAGCTTCCACGCCGGTTTCAGCATCGGCGACGGCGACGTGCTCTCCCTCGAATTCCCGGACCACGGCGTCACGGTGACGAACCAGGTGCGCTGGCTGTGAGGCCCGGGCACGCGCTGCGGGAACTGGACGACATCGAGGCGTCGTTCGCCTACATGCACGCCGAGCTCGGCGGCAGCACCCAGGTGACGACACACCTCGCCGTCGCCTCGCTCTTCGGCCGCGCCGAGTTCGCCCGGGCCGTCGAGGGGTGGGTGCGGGAGCTGCCCGTACTGGCGCTACGGATCCGGGAGTCGGCGGACGGCGGGCTGTGGTTCCACACGGGTCCGCCGCCCGGCCCGGAGCAGGTGCGCCACGGCGCCTTGCCCGCGGGCCGCTCCCCCCGGCGGGTGCTGCGCGAGGAGCTCAACGAAGTGCTGGAGACCGGCGGCCCGTTGTGGCGGCTTCGGGCGCTGGAGGACGTACCGGGCGGGGTGACCCATCTCTTCTTCACCCGCAACCACGCGATCTCGGACGGTTTCACGACCGGGGTGATGGCGGGTGCGCTGCTCGGGCACCTCTTCGGCCCGGCGCCGCAGGCTGCCGCCGGCCCTGCGGAACTTCCGCCGCACAGGCCTGCGTTCACATACCGTCCGCCGCGGTACGAACCGCCCGTGGCCGGGGCCCCCGCCCCGCCGGCCGCGCCGCCCGTGTCCTTCGACGCGGTGGCGCCCTGGGCGGAGCGCCGCGCGGACTACACGGCGCTCGACCTCTCGGCCTCCGAGTCCGCGGAGGTCCGGGCGTACTGCGCCGAACAGGGCGTCACCGTCAACGAGTTCTTCGCGACGGCCCTCGCGGAGTCCTTCGCCGCCGCGACCGGGCGGACCGAGCTGGACCTGTTCACGGCGGTGTCCCTGCGCGGTCGCTGCGAGCAGGAGCGGTTCCTGTCCGACCCGGGCTGCCGGATCGGCGTCATACGGGCCCCGTTGCGGCTCGGGGACGGGGGGCCTGCGGCGAACGCGGCGCGGTACCGGTCGGCCTTCCGGGCGGCCGACACCCGGTGGCGGCCGCCCGCCCGCGGCCACGCCGAGATACGCGAGGCCGTACGGGCACTGGCCGGCCGGGACAGCGCGCCCGGGATCTGCATCACCAACGTCGGTGTCGTCGATCCGGCGCTGGGCCCGTACGCGCACCTGGTCTCGGAGTTCCGGACCGTGGTGAACCGGACCGCCGCCAACTACGCGGTGGTGCTGCACCTGTCCACGCTCCGGGGCGCCTTCGGCCTGTCCCTGGCCTACGGCGTCCCGAGCGTGGACCGCGCGGTCGTCCTGCGGACCGCGGAGCTGCTCAGGGCGCGGGCGCTGGATCCCCGCCGTCCGGGGCCTCCCGCAGTACGAGGTCCAGCAGCCCGGGGAACCGCTCGTCGAACTCCGGTCGCCGCAGCCGGTTGAACCGCTTGGCCCCGTGGTCCCGCTGCTCGATCAGCCCGGCGGAGCGCAGCACCGCGAAGTGGTGGCTCAGGGCCGCCTTGCGCACCGGGACGTCGAAACTGCCACAGGGGCGCGCCCAGTCCTCCGCCTCGCCGATCTCCCGTACGAGCGTGATCCGTACGGGGTCGGCGAGCGCGGCCAGGGCGGTCTGCAGCGGGACGTCGCGGGGGTGCGTGTGCTCCGGCGGGGTGCGGTGCCGGGGCGCCGGGGGCTGTTCTGCGGTCATGGCGCCTCCTGGGCCGGATTGCCAAGTGTTCGATGACGGGCATACACTTCTTGGTGTTCACGCTTCTTCGAACAGTCTACTCGAGCGGCTTTCCGTACGCCCCTGCGCGCAATTCCCCAGGGCGTCACGACGACGAGGATCCCACCCCACCTCGCCGCCTCCTCTTCCACTCCATCCGAGGACGATTCATGCCTGAACCCCACAGCCCGCACCGCTCCGGCGCCAAGCCCACCAAGGCCGCCGAGAGCTCCGTTCTCAAACGGCGGTTGACCCTGCTCGCGGCCTGCCTCGGCTTCGTCGTCGTCATCCTCGACGTCAGCGTCGTCAACGTGGCGACGGACGCCCTCAGCGAGGACTTCGGCGGCAGCCTCTCCGGCCTGGAGTGGGTGATCAACGGCTACACGCTCACCTTCGCCGCGTTCCTGCTGACCGCGGGTGCGATGGGAGACCGTTTCGACCCCAAGCGCATCTTCCAGGCGGGCTTCGTCCTGTTCGCCGTCACCTCCTTCGCCTGCGGCGCAGCCGACAGCCTGGTGGCTCTGGTCATCGCCCGCGTCCTCCAGGGGGTGGGCGCGGCGATGATCGTGCCCTCCTCGCTCTCGATCGTGAACAAGTCCTTCCCCGACCCGGCGGAGCGCACCCGCGCCGTGAGCCTGTGGGCAGCGTCCGGCGGACTGGCCCTCGCGCTCGGGCCCGTGGTCGGCGGTGTGCTCATCTCGCAGTTCGGCTGGCGCTCGATCTTCTTCGTGAACGTGCCCATCGCGGCGGCCGGCGTCTGGCTGACGCAGACCAGCGCCCCGCGCACCGGCGGCGCCGCGGCCGGCCGGGCCGCGCGCTCCTTCGACGTACCGGGGCAGCTCCTGGCGATCATCACCCTCGGCGCGCTGACCGGCGCCGTCATCGAGGCGAACGGGCTGGGCTGGGGCGCGCCGCTCGTCATCGGCTGCCTGGTGGTGTTCGTGCTGGCGCTGGCCGCCTTCGTCGCCGTGGAGCGGCGCAGCACCGATCCGATGCTGCCCCTGACCCTGTTCAAGCGGGGCGCCTTCACCGCGACCTCGCTCATCGGCGTCCTGGTGAACTTCTCCTTCTACGGCCTGATCTTCGTCTACAGCCTCTTCTTCCAGAAGGCCTGGGACTACTCGCCGATCGTCGCCGGGCTCGCCTTCCTGCCCATGACCGCCACCATCATGATCGCCAACCTCGCCTGCGGACCGCTGGTGAAGCGCTTCGGCTCCCGGACCGTGCTGATCAGCGGAAGCACGCTGGCCGCGCTCGGCTACCTCACCATGCTGCCGGCCGTCGGCTCGGCCTCGTACCCCGCGCTGGTCGCCCAGTTCCTGGTCGCGGGCGCCGGCATCGGGCTGGTCGTCCCGGCCATGACCAACGCCATGCTCTCCGCCGTCGACCCGGGCAACGCGGGCATCGCCTCCGGGGTACTGAACGCCTCGCGCCAGATCGGGGGGCTGATCGGCGTGGCCGTCATGGGGATCCTCGTGGGCGCCGCCACGCCCGGCGACGCCTTCCTGTCCGGTCTGCGGGCCGCGCTCGTGCTGGCCGCCGTCGCCCTCGCCGCGGCCGCCGTGCTCAGCGCCACCGGTGTACGCCGCGCCGTCGGCGCCAAGGCCAAGGCCGCCACCGCTACCGCTACCGCGACCGCACGGCCGGCGGCGGCCCCCGCCACCACCCCCGCCACCGAGAACGCATAAGGAGCCACGGCATGCCCCACCTCGTACTCGAGTACTCCGGCAACGTGCGGGAGACCCCCGACCCGGCGGCTCTCTTCACCGACCTGCACACCGCGCTCGCCGAAGCCGGCGGGTTCCGCCTGCAGGACTTCAAGAGCCGCGCCACGCGGGCGCAGACGTACTTCATCGGCGACGGAAGCCGTGAACAGGCTTTCGTGAACCTCGACATCCGGACCTTCGGCGGCAAAGCGCCCGAGCTGCGCACCGCGGTGAGCGCGAGCGCGCTGGCGGTCCTGCGCGAACACTTCCGCCGCACGCTCGCCGAAACCGACTGCGACGTGTCCGTGCAGATCACCGAGCTCGACCGGCCGAGCTACGCCCGTACCCGCTCGACGGACCCCACCACCGAACACGCCGCAGGAGGCGCAGCATGACCACCGAATTCCAGGGCCGGCGCGTCCTCGTCGCAGGCGGCACCTCCGGGGTGGGCCTCGCGGCCGCGGCCGCCTTCGCGGCCGGCGGGGCCGCGGTCACCGTCGTCTCCCGTACCGAGGACAAGGTGCGACGCGCGGTGAAGACCCTCGGCCCGGCGGCGGACGGGCAGGTGCTCGACCTGCGCGACGCCGCGGCCATCGCCGCCTTCACCGAGGCCGCGGGCACCTTCGACCACGTGGTCATCTCGGCGGCCGAAACGCCGATGGGCCGCGTGGACACCCTGCCGCTGGAGGACGCGTACGCCGCGATGGACAGCAAGTTCTGGGGCGCGTACAGGCTCGCGCGCGCCGTCTCGGTGGACCCGGCGGGCTCCCTCACCATCGTCTCGGGCTACCTGTCCGTACGGCCGGGCAGGGCCTCGGCCCTACAGAGCGCGATCAACGCCGCCTTGGAGGCTCTGGTCCGCGGGCTCGCCCTGGAACTGGCCCCGATCCGCGTCAACGCCGTGTCGCCCGGGCTGCTGCGCACGCCCCTGTGGGACGCGCTACCGGCGGGCGGCCGCGAGGCCATGTACGAGGCGGCGGCCGAGCGCCTGCCGGTGAACCGGGTGGGAGAGCCGCGGGACGTCGCGGCCGCGATCGCGATGGTCGCGGGCAACGCCTACATGACGGGCACGACCCTCTTCGTCGACGGCGGCGGCTCCATCGCCTGACGGCGCACCCGGCCGGAGCTTGATGTGCGCGGCGACGGGCAAGTGGTCGCTGCCCGTGGGGGGCAGCGACCGGATGTCGGTGACGGTCGCCGACCGGGTCATGATCTGGTCGATCCGGGCCACGGGCAGCGATGCGGGCCAGCTGAACGCGAACCCCCGCTCCGCGGCCTGCAGTTGGTCCGAGAGCGGGCTCAGACCGCGGTCGTCCACGGCGGCGTTGAGGTCCCCGAGCAGAACGACCCGGTCGATCGGCTCGGCGGCGATGGCGGCGCCGAGCAGGACCGCGCTCTCGTCCCGCCGTGCGGCGCTGAACCCGCCGGACGGGCCGAGGCGCACCGAGGGCAGGTGCGCGACGTACACGGCGACGTCCCCCCACCGTGTCCTCGCGGTGGCCCGCAGACCTCGGTTCCAGTCCTCCCCCACCCCGGCGGGCCTGATGTCCACCGGCCGTACGTCGGCCAGCGGATGCTTCGACCAGAGTCCGACGGTGCCGTGCACCGCGTGGTACGGGTGGTCCGCGGCCAGGGCCGCCTCGATGGGCGGCAGGACGGCGGGCGTCAGTTCCTCCAGGGCGATGAGGTCGGGGTGCGCCTTTTCCAGCGCCCTCGCGGTGCCGGCCGGATCGGGGTTCTCGTCGCTGACGTTGTGCTGGACCGCGACCAGGTCGTGGGCCCGGCCGTGCCCGGGCAGCAGCAGACCGCCGAACAGGCCGAGCCAGGCCACCACCGGCAGCAGCAGCGCGCCCAGCGCGAGGGCCGAACGGCGCAGCAGGGCGAGGCCCAGCAGGACCGGGACGCTCAGGCCGAGCCACGGCAGGAAGGTCTCCAGGAGACTGCCCGGCCGCCCGGCGACATCGGGGACGGCCGAGTGGAAGAGCAGCAGGCAGGCGACGAGAGCGGCGAGCGCCCCGAGTACGCGCCCGCGACGGAGCGAGAACCACCGCGCTCCCGCGGACGTCACCGCGACGCCTTCCGCCTGTCCCACTGTCCGCCCGCCCCGCTCGGTTCCGGCCGTCGCCGCTGACCACGACCTCGTACGGTACCCCGCGGAACCTCAACTCCCGGATCAGCGAAGGCTCTGGCCCAGCTCCAGGATCAGCCCGGCCACGGTCTGCGGTTCGCGCAGCGCGGGGTAGTGGTCGCTGCCCACGATGCGTACGAGCCGGCAGCCCGGGATGCGCGCGGCCATGTCCTCGTTGCACCGGACGGCCTCGGGCTGGTCCTGCTCGCCCAGCGCGAGCAGGCACGGCACGTCCAGTTCGCCGAGCCGGTCGAAGGCGGGCGCGTCCGGCACCTGATGGGGCTGGTTGGCGAACCAGCCGGGGATCGCCGAGCGCAGTTGGGCGGTGACGGCGGGGTCGTCGCCGACTCCCGCGTTGCCCCAGGTACGTCGCCCCAGCGCGACCAGGCCGTCCATGTCACCGGCCTCGGCCAGCTTGCCGATCGCGGCGAACAGCTCCGGCACTTCGAGCCCGGTGTAGCCGGTGACGCCCGGGCAGAACAGGCCGAGCCCCGCGACGCGCTCGGGCGAGTCCAGGGCGAGGCTGATCGCCGTGGCGCCGCCCATGCTGGAGCCGACCACCAGCGCCCGGCCCAGTTCGAAGTGGTCGAGCACCGCCCGCAGGTCCTCGACCAGCGAGTAGCTCGCGGTGGGCGCCGGGGAGCGCCCGAAGCCGCGTACGTCATAGCGGATCACCCGGTGCCGCGCCGTGAGCCGCGGCAGGATCGGGTCCCAGACCGTCGAGACCCCGACGCCCGGATGCAGCAGCACGATCGGCAGGCCGCCGTCGGCCGGGTCGCCCGCGTCGACCGGTGCGCCCGAGTCGTCCGCCCATACTTCGCCGTCCTTGACGGACACCATGAGTTCCATGGCCCGAGCCTGACCGAAGAGCGCCCCGGCGCGCCAGCCGCCCGCAGCCCGGCCCGGCCGCCGCTCCACCGCCCTACGAGGAGGACTCCAGCAGCCGGAGCGCCATCTCGCGCATTTCGATCTTGCGGATCTTCCCGGTGACGGTCATCGGGAACTCCTCGACGACGTGGACGTAGCGCGGGATCTTGTAGTGGGCGAGCCGGCCCTCGCAGTACGAGCGGACGGCGGCCGCGGTCAGCGGCTTCGCGCCCTCGCGCATCCGCACCCAGGCCATGAGCTCCTCCCCGTACTTCGCGTCGGGTACGCCGATGACCTGGACGTCGAGTACGTCCGGGTGGCCGTGGAGGAACTCCTCGATCTCGCGCGGGTACAGGTTCTCCCCGCCCCGGATGACCATGTCCTTGATCCGTCCGGTGATGCTCAGGTAGCCCTCGTCGTCCATGACCGCCAGGTCGCCGGTGTGCATCCAGCGCTCCGCGTCGACGGCCTGCGCGGTCTCTTCGGCCCGGCCCCAGTAGCCGAGCATGACGGAGTAGCCGCGCGTGCACAGCTCGCCCGGCTCGCCGCGCGGCACGGTCCGCCCGGTCTGCGGGTCGACCACCTTCACCTCCAGGTGCGGCCCGACCCGGCCGACGGTCGACACCCGGCGCTCCACGGAGTCGTCGCAGCGGGTCTGCGTCGACACGGGTGAGGTCTCGGTCATGCCGTAGCAGATGGACACCTCCCGCATGCCCATCCGGTCGATGACCTCCTTCATCACCTCGACCGGGCAGGGCGAGCCCGCCATGATCCCGGTGCGCAGGCTGGACAGGTCGTACGCGTCGAAGCCGGGGTCGGCCAACTCGGCGATGAACATGGTGGGGACGCCGTAGAGGGAGGTGCAGGACTCCGCCTCGACCGCGGCGAGGGTGGCGGCCGGATCGAACGAGGGCGCGGGGATGACCATCGCCGCGCCGTGGCTGGTGCAGGCCAGGTTTCCCATCACCATGCCGAAGCAGTGGTAGAAGGGCACCGGGATGCAGACCCGGTCCTGCTCGGTGTAGTGACACAACTCGCCGACGAAGAAACCGTTGTTGAGGATGTTGTGGTGCGAGAGCGTCGCACCTTTGGGGAAGCCGGTGGTCCCCGAGGTGTACTGGATGTTGACGGGGTCGTACGGGCTCAATGCCGCCTGGGCCCGGGCGAGTTCGGCGCGGTCGCCGCGCCGTCCCCGGTCCAGCAGGGCGGTCCACCCGGGTCCGCCCAGCAGTACCGTGAACTCCAGCTCGGGGCAGCGCGGGCGGACCTCCTCGATCATGGCGGCGTAGTCGGAGGTCTTGAAGCGGTCGGCGGCGGCAAGCAGCCGGATCCCGGACTGGCGCAGCACGTACTCCAGCTCGTGGGAGCGGTACGCGGGGTTCACGGTGACGAGGATCGCCCCGATCTTGGCGGTGGCGTACTGGACCAGCGTCCACTCGGCGCGGTTGGGCGCCCAGACGCCGACCCGGTCGCCCTTGCGGATGCCGAGGTCCAGCAGTCCGAGGGCGAGCGCGTCCACGTCGGCTCCCAGCTCCGCGTACGTCCAGCGGCGCCCGGCGGCCATGTCGACGAGGGCGTCACGATCGGGGAAGCGGCGTACGGTGCGGTCGAGGTTCTCCCCGATGGTGTCCGCCAGCAGCGGTACTTCGCAGACCCCCGACGCATGGCTCGGCGCGACAGCAGACAACACGGACCCCCTGGACGAGGCGGACAACCGGACCGGCGCTTCCATGATCCTCGCCACCCGTCCCGAGGACCACCCCCCGGCACGGCAGACGGGTGAAGGCGGCGTCCCCCGGACGGGGTGCCGCGCGGAGTGGTGTCCGGCACGAAGGCGGCCGAATGGACACATACTGCCCGCATGGACATCGGCACGTACCTGAAGCCCGCCCCCTGCCCGGCGCAGGGCAAGTGACCGGCCCCGCGGTGGGGTGGCAGCCCGACGGCTGGGACGTACGCGTCCGGCTCGGCGTGCTCGTCCCGCATGGGGACGTGGGGCCGGAGTCGGAACTGCGCGCGATGGCACCGGCCGGCGTCGGCCTGCACGCCGCCCGTGTGCCCTTCGGCGCGATGCGGCGCGGCGGCGCGATGGATCCGACGATCCCGCTCGCCCCGGTACGGGACTTCGCCGCGCCGCCCCATGTGGACGACGCGGCAGGGCAGTTGGCCGATGCACCCCTGGCGGCGCTCGCGTACGCATTCACCAGCTCCGCCTACGTGATCGGCGCACAGGGCGAGGCGAAGATGATCGCCCGGCTGAGCGCCCGCGCGAACGGCCTGCCGGTGGTGGCCACTTGCGCCGCGACCGTCGAAGCCCTCCAGACGGCGGGCGTCACCGCGCTCTGCCTGATCGATCCGCCCTGGTTCGGCGCGGCCCTGAACGACCTCGGCCGGGCCTACTACGAGGCGGCGGGCTTCGACGTACGGTTCTCGGCCCCGTGCACCCTGCCCAGCGGCCAGGCCCTCATCAGGCCGGGCGACCTGCACGACTGGGCGGCCGGGCACGTCCCCGACGATGCCGAGGCCGTCGTCATCGGCGGCAACGGCCTGCGCGCGGTCGGCATGATCGAGGCCCTGGAGGCCACCCTCGGCCGGCCCGTGTTCACCGCGAACCAGGCGCTGCTGTGGTCGGCCCTCAAGGCGGCCGGCACGCACACGGACGACGTCACGGGCTACGGACGGCTCTTCGCCCTGCCGCCCCGCTGAACCGGCCGGGGAGCGCCCGGCCGGCTATCACCCGGCCGGGGTGCATCAGCCGCGGTGCATGGTGTACAGGGCTTCCAGGAGGACCTTGGGGTCGTGGCCGCCCTTGTAGACCGGCGGCGGCTGCCGGTCCAGGTTCAGGAGCCGGGCCACGGCGGTCCAGGCGGTGCGCACCGAGTACTCGACGGTGAACACCACGTCGTCGGGGACTTCCGCGTACTGGCCGATGAAGGCGAGGTTGGTGGAGCCCTCGGGGACGACCTGGGGCCGGTCGCCGGCCTTGCGGACGAGGAACTGGCTGGTGATGTAGGGCATCATCGCGGGCAGGACGGTGGAGGACTCCACGATCTGCTCGCTCTGTGGCAGCCGCAGATGGCCGAGCACCTCGGTGAGGATCTCGCGGCCCGAGCACCGGGACATCGGCTTGGCCACGTGGTCGCCCGGCTTGTCCGGGAAGAGGGCGTAACCCCACCACACGAAGGTGTCGTCGGGCTGCTCGTGGAAGTGCGGCTGGTGGTTGAGGACGATGGTCAGCAGCCAACCGGAGTCCTTGAAGGTGATCAGGCCGCCCTTGCCCGCCTCGCTGCCGGAGAACTCCTCCATGGCCTTGAAGAACACCGGGTCCTTGGTGGTGACCGTGAACGACCCCCAGGTGGAGTCGGCGACGGAGGAGTCGAACACGGCCGGTTCGCCCAGGTGCGGGCGTTTGGCCGCGAGCGTGTGCCACAGGCGCCAGGACGCGTCCGGCGGGGAGGTGTCCAGGGCGGCGGGGGTGTCGGTGGTCCCCAGCGTGGAGTTCGCGGTCATCGACCCGTTGGTGACGAAGACCAGGTCCCCGGGGCCGACGGGGATGCGTTCGGGCACGCCGGCGCGGGTGCAGGCCACGGCCGTGACGGTGATGCCGTCGCCGTCGGCCAGCTCCAGATCGGTCACGGTGGTGTCCAAATGGAAGGTCACCCCTTGCGCCTTCAGCCAGGCCTGGAGCGGGCGCACGATCGAGTCGTACTGGTTGAAGCGGGTGCGGTAGATCCCCGACATGGTGTCGAAGGTCTTGAACAGGTGCACGAACCGGTTCAGGTAGCGGCGGAACTCGATCGCCGAGTGCCAGGGCTCGAAGGCGAAGGTGGTGCACCACATGAACCAGAAGTTCGTGGTGAAGAAGTCCGGGGTGAAGCAGTCGGAGATCCGCTTGCCGTCCAGCCGCGATTCCGGGGTGACCACGCACGTGACCAGGTCGATGCGGTTCCGCTCGGAGAAGCCCATGGACCGGGCGTCCACCGGCCGGCCGGTGGAGTCGACCAGGCGGGCCTTGTCGTTCCAGGCGAAGTCCTCGTGGAAGGCGAAGGTGTCCTCGGTGACCGAGGTGCCCGGCGCGTCCAGGGAGGGGATGGACGACAGAAGGTCGTACGTGCACTCGAAGTGCAGTTCGAACATCCGCCCGCCGCGCATGGTGTACCCGGTCTCCGGGCTCCCGGCCGCGTCCAGGCTTCCGCCGGTGCGGTCCTGGGCCTCCAGGATCGTGATGTCCCCGCCGGCGAACTTCCCCTCCCTGATCAACAGCGCCGCCGCCGACAGGGACGCGATCCCCGCACCCACGAGACAGGCCTTGGCCACCGGACCACTCCGCTCACCGCGGCGCCGCACCGGTCCCGGTCGACGGCGCGGTCACCGCCCCCAGCCCACCATCCCCCGCAGCGGGCCGCACCCGGGTGCGCCGTCGGATCTACCAGCGCACCGGGAGCCGGCTGACCCCGCGCATCAGGCTGCCGGGCAGCCACTGCGGCAGGCCCCCGGCAGGGTCGGCGGCGAGGTCCGGGAAACGCTCCAGCAGGCCCCGTACGGCGATGCGGCCCTCCATCCGGGCCAGCGGGGCGCCGATGCAGAAGTGCAGCCCGTGGCCGAAGGCGAGGTGGCCCTTCGGTGCGCGGTGGATGTCGAAGGTGTCGGGCTCCGCGAAGCGGGCGGGGTCGTGGTCGGCGGCCGCCAGCGAGACGAGGACGGTGGCTCCGGCCGGGATGACGGTGCCGCCGATCTCCACGTCCTCGCGGGCGTAACGGAAGGTGGCGTTCTGCACCGGGCCGTCGTAGCGGAGCATCTCCTCCACCGCCCCGTCCAAGAGCCCGTCGTAGTCGGCGCGCAGTTCGGCGAGCTGACCCGGGTGGGCCAGCAGGGCTCGTATCCCGTTGGAGATGAGGTTGACGGTCGTCTCGTGCCCCGCGACCAGCAGCAGGAAGGCCATGCCGATCAGCTCGTCGTGGGAGAGGGAGTCGCCGTCCTCGTCACGGGTGCGGATCAGCGCGCTGAGCAGGTCCTCGCCGGGGGCCTTGGCCTTGGCCTCGATGAGCTCGTCGAGGTAGGAACTGAGCTGCTGGTGCGCGTTGTTGTCCAGGACGCCCGGGGTGGGCGCCACGACCTCGTTGGACCAGTGGCGGAAGCGGTCGCGGTCCAGGTCGGGGACGCCGAGCAGTTCGCAGATCACGGTCATGGGGAGGGGGAACGCGAGCGCCTTGATCAGGTCGGCGCCGCGCTCCGGCCGCGCCGCCATCCCGTCGAGCAGTTCGTCGGTGATCTGCTGGACCCGGGGGCGCATGGCCTCCATCCGGCGGGCGGTGAACTCCCGGGCCACCAGGCGGCGCAGCCGGGTGTGGTGCGGCGGATCCGACTCCAGCATGTTGGAGTTCGCGGCGGTGGCCATCGCCTCCGGGAACCTTCCGGAGCCGTACCAGTCCTTCGACAGCGCCGGATGGTTCAGGGCGTGGCGGACCGCTTCGTGGCCGACGACGAGCCAGCTCAGTTCGAACTCGTCGTCCGAGGTGATGACTTGGTGGACCGGTCCCGCCTCACGCAGTTCGGCGTAGAACGGGTACGGATCGGACTTGAAGGCCTCGGCGGTGGAGCGCATGTCGACTACGGTCATCGAATCACAGTACGTCGACGCTCCCGCCCACACGCGGCGTTTTACCGGCTTGTTGCCCGGGACCCGTTACCCGGGCGGCGGGACGGTCGTTGAGCAGGCCGGTCAGCGAAGTGCACAAGAAGTCCCGGGTCCGCCTTGCGGGCCCGGGACTTTGCCGTCAGCCCGGTCCGGCGAGATACGTGCGCAGGGCGACCGCCCCGCGCAGGCGGGGCAGCGCCGCGTAGAACCTGCCGCCCGGGCAGGCCGTCGCGTTGACATCGCGGTGGCCGGCGATCACCGGGACGGTGAGTTCCGCTCCGGCCGCGTGCGGGTTGGTCCCGGCGCCGCCCGTGGAGGTGAGCCGGGTGGTGCCCAGCGGGTCGAGCCCGTACTGGCCGAGCTTCCACGCGAGGAGATCGGCGACGCGGCGCAGCATCACGCGGGTGGGCTCGGGGTCGCGGCCCGAATCCTCGCCGCCGGCGGTGTTGTTCGGCTCGAAGTTGCCGAGGAGGGCGACGGAGAAGGTGCCGGTGTTGAAGCCGGCCGCGTGAGCGCCGAGGATCGCGGGGACGGCGCCGCCCGGCTGCATTTCGACGGAGCCCTTGCGGCCCTCCCAGACGCCGCCGAACCGGTCCACGACGAAGTGGTACGGGAAGTCCCCGTACCCGAGGTCCTTGATGTGGTGGACGTAGATGCCGTTGACGATGTCGGGCACCTGCTCCCGGGTGTAGCTGTTGTTCCCGGTCACCGTGTGGTGCACGAGCACGGCCCGAAGTGAACTCTGGGTCTTCAGGCCCGGGTCGGCCAGGGATTCGTCGGCGCCCCAGTCGGCGCGGGTCGCGATGGCGGGCGCCTTCGCCTCCTCGAAAGGGTGCGACAGCGCGGCGCCGGCCGTCGCCGGGGCGATGAAGGAGAGCCGCAGGTCCCGCGGCAGCAGGCCGGACGGCGAGGTGAACCGCAGCTCGACGCCGTCGGCCTCGCCCGTGCGGCCCGCGTAGAAGGCGGGCGCGCCCGCCCTGCCCGCCTCCTCGGCCACCCCCTCCTCCCGTTCGAGCGGAAGGCTGCGCCACTCCTCCCGGACACCGCCGCGGCGCATGCGCATCTCGGCCGTGAAGTCCGGGACGCCGGCCTCCGGTGTCCCCCGCCGCCAGCTCAGGCCGAGGGAGGAGAACCGGTGGCCCGTCAGTTCACCGGTGGAGAAGGTGCGGCCGCCCGCGGCGGCGAGGATCGCGCCCGGGGTGCCCGCGCCGTCGGTGAGCGCCGCGTCCCGGGCCGGGGCGAAGGCCAGGGCCACACGGCCCGGCTCGGCCGCGTCGGCCCTCGCACCGTCGGCGCTCACCGCCGAGGGCGCCATCAGGGCGAACACCCCGAGCGCAAGTGCTCCGGTCCTGCTTCGAGTTCCCATGATCCGCTCAACGACGAGGGGGGCGGTGCGGATTCGCCGGAGACAGGAAGCCCGCCCCCACAACTCGTCACCAGTCGTGACGGATCAGTGACGCTCCGATCACAGCGGCTCGTGAGACTGGAAGCCAGCCGACAGCGAGAGGGGACCGGACGTGCCCGTCAGCCCCACCTTCCCTGGTGTGTACATCCACGAGGTCAAGAGCGCCGTGCACACCATCACCGGGGTGCCGACCTCCGTGACCGCGTTCGTCGGGGCGGCCGTGCGCGGGCCGACCGACCGGCCGGTGCACATCACGAGCTTCGCCGACTACCAGCGGGTGTTCGGCGGGGTCGTCCCGCGCAGCCCCCTCGGGTACGCCGTCTACCAGTACTACGCCAACGGCGGCAGCGAGGCCGAGATCGTCCGGCTCGTCCACACCGGGGACACCGACGACACCAAGAACGCGAAGGCCTCCACCATCGAACTCGCCGGCTCGCGCACGGTCACCCTCGTCGCGCGCGGCGAGGGCCTCTTCGGAGACGCCCTGCGCGTGCGCGTCGACTACGACACCAGCGAGGTGCCCGCGGCCGGCGCCACCCGGACCCAGTACAACCTCACGATCCTCGACAAGGGAACCGGGGCGGTGGAGCGCCACCTCAATGTGAGCTCCCGCCCCGACGACGCGAACGCGCTGGACAAGGCGCTCAGTTCCTCCGCCCTCGTCGCGGTACCCGCCACGAACCCGGTGCTCGACGTCGTCCCCACCGCACACGAGGCGATCGCCACCGACGCGAGCCAGGACCCCTTCGACGACGCCAGGCCCAACCGCTACAGGCAGGCCTCGGGCGGCGTGGACGGCGGGACGCCCGCGCTGTCGGACTACCAGGGCGGCACGACGGGCCAGGCCTCCAAGACCGGCCTCTACCAGCTCCTGAAGACCGACATCTTCAACCTCCTCTGTCTGCCCGGGGCGCCGGAGTCGGCGCTGTCGCCCGCGGCGGCGCTGTGCGGGGACCGCCGGGCGGTCCTGATCGTCGATCCGCCCGCCGGCTGGACCGACCTCGACGCCGCCGTCAGCGGGATGACGACGCCCCCGGTGTCCGGAGACGCGGCGAAGAACGCGGTGGTCTACTTCCCGAACCTGGTCATCCCCGACCCGGCGGCGGGCGGGGTCCCCACGACGGTTCCGCCCTGCGGCACCGTCGCCGGCGTGATGGCCCGCACCGATGTGCAGCGCGGTGTGTGGAAGGCACCCGCGGGCACCGACGCCTCGCTCGCCGGGGTCACCGCGCCCGCGGTGGCGATGACCGACCTGGAGAACGGCCGGCTCAACCAGCTCGGGGTGAACTGCCTGCGCTCCTTCCCCGTACTCGGTCCGCTCGTCTGGGGCGCGCGAACGCTGCGGGGCGCGGACCGGCTGGCCGACGAGTGGAAGTACCTGCCGGTGCGACGGCTCGCGCTCTTCGTGGAGGAGAGCCTCTACCGCGGCACGCAGTGGGTGGTCTTCGAGCCGAACGACGAACCGCTGTGGGCCTCCATCCGGCTCAATGTGGGCGCGTTCATGAACAGCCTCTTCCGGCAGGGCGCCCTCCAGGGCGCGACGGCCCGGGAGGCCTATCTCGTCAAGTGCGACCGCGAGAACAACCCGCAGAACGACATCGACCGGGGCATCGTCAACATCGTCGTCGGCTTCGCGCCGCTCAAACCGGCCGAGTTCGTGATCATCCACATCGAGCAGCTCGCCGGGCAGCTGCAGGTCTGAGGAGCGAGACGATGGCAACCACCGCGCGGGTCGACCCGCTCAAGAACTTCCGTTTCCGCGTGCGGTACAGCGACAGCACCGTGCCGTTCCTCGGGGTCCACAAGGTCTCCGGGATGAAGAGGACCGTCGAGGTGGTCAAGCACCGCGACGGCGGCGCCCCCTCGAACAGCGCCAAGCTGCCGGGGCGGGTGGAGTTCGACCCGATCGTCCTCGAACGCGGGGTCACCGTGAACGGCCTCGAATTCGAGAAATGGGCCAACAAGACCTGGAGCTACGTAAATTCGGCCGGCGGGCGGGAGACCTCCCTCAAGGACTTCCGCCGGGACGTCGTCATCGACGTCCACGACGAGACCGGCCAGAAGGTGCTCTCCTACCACGTCTTCAACTGCTGGGTGTCGGAGTACCAGCCCTTCTCCGACCTCGACGCCAACGCGAACGCGGTGCTCGTCCAGCACATCCGCCTGGAGAACGAGGGCTGGGTGCGCGACGTCGCCCTGCCTCCCGCGGCAGAGGTCTCGTTCGACGACCCGGCGGTGTGACGGGTGCTCACGCAGGCCCAGCTCCTGCAGGGGTGGGAAGGCGGCGCCGGACAGGCGCCGGTGGCGCGGGCCGTGGCGCTCGCGGCCGCCGCGGGCGGGCACTCCTTCGCCGAGGCGGGCGACCTGCCGCTCGGCGCGCGCGACGCGCTGCTCGTCGGTCTGCGGGGCGCGTGCTTCCGCGGGGATGTGGAGTGCCTGGCCGACTGCCCCGGCTGCGGGCAGGAGTTGGAGGTTTCCGTGCCCCTCTCGGATCTGCGCCGCCCCGCCGACGCGGGGCAGGGGCCCGGGGAGGGCGAGCTCACCGTCCGGGGCCGGCGCGTCCGGTTCCGGGCGCTGACCAGCCGGGACGTGCTGGCGGTGGCGCCCGGCGGTTCCGCTTCCCCCGACGCGCGGCGGCGGCTGGTCGGCCGGTGTGTGCTCGCGGTCGACGGGAAGGCCGTGGACGGGGAGGCCGTGGGCGGGTGGGCCCCGGAGGGCGCCGAGTTGACGGACGAGGTGATCGCCGCCGTCGCGGCCGCGCTGCCTTCCGTGGACCCGGGGGCGGACATCCGGCTCGACCTGACCTGCGCCCTGTGCGGGCACGCGTGGGCCGCTCCGTTCGACGTACCGGCGCACGTCTGGGCCGATGTCGACGCCTGCGCCCGGGGCCTGCTGGCCGACGTGCACGTGCTGGCCCGGGCGTACGGGTGGCGCGAGGAGGACATCCTCGCCCTCAGTGCGGCCCGGCGCCGCTTCTACCTGGAGGCGACCGGGACATGAGCGATTTCGTCGACCGCGTCCTCGGAGTACCCGATCCGGCGGCGGTCCGGCCCAGGATCCCGTCGTTCTTCGACCTGCCCCCGGTCCTCGATCCCCCGCCGCCCGGCATGGACGCCGAGCGGGACGCCGGGGCGCCGCGGCCCCCGGCGGGCCGGGCGGAGCCTTGGCCGGACACCGGCCGTGGCGGCCAGGGCCCGGCGGCGGCGCCGGCGCC
>NZ_JBHWVJ010000021.1:0-95622 GCF_042736725.1 Streptomyces sp. NPDC060028
ACCCTGCTCTGGGAGGCGGCCTCGCTGCCGCCCGAGCGGCTCGCCGCGGCCGCCGCCGCGCTCGGGGAGGCGGGCCGGGCCGCCGACTGCGAGACCCTGCTGCGCCAGGCCGCGGCCCGCCCCGCCGCCGAGATCGCCGAAGCCGCCCTCGCGCTCGGCGCGGCCGGCCGCACACGGGAGGCCGACGCCCTGCTCGGCGCCTTCGTCCGGCTGCGCACCGCCGAGGAGTCCGCCCGCCTCGCCCGCCGCGACCCGCAGTGGTTCGGGCCCCGGCTGCTGCGGGCCGCCGAAGCGCTCTCGAGCACGCACCACCGGGACCTGGTGCACGCCCTGCGCGTCGCGAAACCGCCCACCTCCTGACCGGAAACGACCACGTGCCGACGTAACGCGGTCGTATCTTGATCGACTACTCCAACCGCGCAAGGCGCTCTTGCCCCACGCGGTGACGCGGCCTACGTTCTACTCCCTACGCACACCATCTACGTGCGTAGAAGTCGGCGTTCCCGTCGCGAGGAGCAGCTCATGGCCCATGTCGTCCGCGCCGCACTCGTCCAGGCCACCTGGACCGGAGACACCGAGTCGATGATCGCCAAACACGAGGAGCACGCCCGCCGGGCGGCCGCCCAGGGCGCGAAGATCATCGGTTTCCAGGAGGTGTTCAACGCCCCCTACTTCTGCCAGGTCCAGGAGCCCGAGCACTACCGCTGGGCCGAGGCCGTCCCCGACGGCCCCACCGTCCGGCGGATGCAGGAACTGGCCCGCGAGACCGGCATGGTGATCGTCGTCCCGGTCTTCGAGCTGGAGTCGGAGGGCTTCTACTACAACACCGCCGCCGTCATCGACGCCGACGGCAGCTACCTCGGCAAGTACCGCAAGCACCACATTCCCCAGGTCAAAGGGTTCTGGGAGAAGTACTACTTCCGCCCCGGCAACCTCGGCTGGCCCGTCTTCGACACCGCCGTCGGCCGGATCGGCGTGTACATCTGCTACGACCGCCACTTCCCCGAGGGCTGGCGCCAACTGGGCCTGGCCGGAGCCCAGCTCGTCTACAACCCCTCCGCCACGCACCGCGGCCTCTCCGCGTACCTCTGGCAGCTGGAGCAGCCCGCCGCGGCCGTCGCCAACGAGTACTTCATCGCCGCCATCAACCGCATCGGCCAGGAGGAGTACGGCGACAACGACTTCTACGGGACGAGCTACTTCGTGGACCCGCGGGGCCGGTTCGTCGGGGAGACCGCCAGCGACAAGGAGGAGGAACTCCTCGTCCGCGACCTCGACTTCGACCTGATCAAGGAGGTCCGCGACCAGTGGGCCTTCTACCGCGACCGCCGCCCCGACGCCTACGGAGGGCTCGTACAGCCGTGACCAACCCGATTCCCCTGCACAGCCGACACCACAGCGTCCTGCCCGACTGGCTCGCGCTCTACTACGACCGTCCCATCGAGCTCACCCACGGCGAGGGCCGCCACGTGTGGGACGCCGACGGCAACCGCTACCTCGACTTCTTCGGCGGCATCCTCACCACGATGACCGCGCACGCGCTGCCCGAGGTCACCAAGGCCGTCTCCGAGCAGGCCGGCCGGATCATCCACTCCTCGACCCTCTACCTCAACCGGCCGATGATCGAGCTGGCCGAGCGGGTCGCCACCCTGTCCGGGATCCCGGACGCCCGGGTCTTCTTCACCACCTCCGGCACCGAGGCCAACGACACCGCCCTGCTGCTCGCGACGACGTACCGCCGCTCCAACCAGATCCTGGCGATGCGCAACAGCTACCACGGCCGCTCCTTCTCCACCGTCTCCGTCACCGGCAACCGCGGCTGGTCCCCGACGAGCCTCTCGCCGCTGCAGACGTACTACGTCCACGGCGCGGTGCGCAGCCGCGGCCCCTTCGCGCACCTGTCCGACGCGGACTTCACCGCCGCCGCCGTCGAGGACCTCCAGGACGTCCTCGGGCAGGCCCGCGGCGGGGTCGCCGCGCTGATCGCCGAGCCGATCCAGGGCGTCGGCGGCTTCACCGCGCCGCCCGACGGGCTGTACGGGGCCTTCCGCGAGGAGCTCGACCGGCACGGCATCCTCTGGATCAGCGACGAGGTGCAGACCGGCTGGGGACGTACGGGGGAGCACTTCTGGGGCTGGCAGGCGCACGCCCAAAGCGGCCCGCCGGACATCCTCACCTTCGCCAAGGGCATCGGCAACGGCATGTCCATCGGCGGGGTCGTGGCCCGCGCCGACGTGATGAACTGCCTGGACTCCAACTCCATCTCCACCTTCGGCGGCTCACCGGTCACCATGGCGGCCGGCGTCGCGAACCTGGCGTACCTGCTGGAGCACGACCTCCAGGGCAATGCCCGCCGTGTCGGCGGCCTGCTCCTGGAGCGGCTGCGCGCGATCGCCGCGCACGTGCCCGCCGTACGGGAGGTCCGCGGCCGGGGCCTGATGGCCGGACTGGAACTGGTCAGGCCCGGCACCGACCAGGCCGACCCGGACGCGGCCGCCGCCGTCCTGGAGGCCGCCCGCGAGGGCGGCCTGCTGCTCGGCAAGGGCGGCGGCCACAACACCAGCGTGCTGCGCATCGCGCCGCCGCTCTCCCTCACCGTCGCCGAGGCGGAAGAGGGCGCCGAGATCCTCGAACAGGCCCTGCGCGTCCTGACCTAGCCCCGAGGGAGCCGTACATGAGCATCCGCACCCTGATCAGCGGCGGCCTCGTCATCACCGCCGCCGACGAACTGCACGCCGACGTCCTGATCGAGGACGGCCGCGTGGCCGCCCTCGCCGCACACGGCTCGGCTGCCGCCGAGGCCTGGACGGCCGACCGTACGATCGACGCGAGCGGGAAGTACGTCATCCCCGGCGGGGTCGACGCGCACACCCACATGGAGCTCCCCTTCGGGGGCACGGCCGCCTCGGACACCTTCGAGACGGGCACCCGGGCCGCCGCCTGGGGAGGTACCACGACCATCGTGGACTTCGCCGTGCAGGGCGTGGGCCACTCGCTGCGCGAGGGGCTCGACACCTGGTACGACAAGGCCGACGGCAAGTGCGCCATCGACTACGCCTTCCACATGATCCTCTCCGACGTCAACGAGGGCACCCTCAAAGAGATGGACCACCTGGTGGGGGAGGGGGTCACCTCCTTCAAGCTGTTCATGGCCTACCCCGGCGTCTTCTACAGCGACGACGGCCAGATCCTGCGCGCCATGCAGCGGGCCTCCGGCAACGGCGGGCTGATCATGATGCACGCGGAGAACGGCATCGCGATCGACGTGCTCGTGGAGCAGGCCCTGGCTCGTGGAGAGACGGACCCGCGCCACCACGGCGAGGTCCGCAAGGTCCTCCTGGAAGCCGAGGCCACGCACCGAGCCATCCAGCTCGCCCGGGTCGCCGGATCCCCCCTCTACGTGGTCCACGTCTCGGCGGAGGAAGCAGTCGCGGAGCTGGCGACCGCCCGCGACAAGGGTCTGCCGGTCTTCGGGGAAACCTGTCCGCAGTACCTGTTCCTGTCCACGGACAACCTGGAGGAGCCGGACTTCCAGGGCGCGAAGTACGTCTGCTCGACCCCGCTGCGTCCGCGCGAGCATCAGGCGGCGTTGTGGCGGGGGCTGCGGACGAACGACCTGCAGGTGGTTTCCACCGACCACTGTCCGTTCTGCTTCCGGGGTCAGAAGGAGCTGGGCCGCGGCGACTTCTCGAAGATCCCGAACGGGTTGCCGGGGGTGGAGAACCGCATGGACCTCCTCCACCAGGCGGTCCTGGACGGGCACATCACCCGCCGCCGCTGGATCGAGATCGCGTGCGCGAGCCCGGCCCGGATGTTCGGCCTCTACCCGCAGAAGGGCACGATCGCGCCGGGTTCCGACGCCGACATCGTCCTCTACGATCCGCACGCCGAGCAGGTCATCTCCGCCGAGACGCACCACATGAACGTGGACTACTCGGCGTACGAGGGCAAGCGGATCACCGGACGCGTCGACACGGTCCTCTCCCGAGGTGAGGTCGTCATCGATCGGCGCGAGTACACCGGGCGGGCCGGTCACGGGGCCTTCGTTCACCGCTCCACTTGTCAGTACTTGTAAGGAGAGTCCCCGCATGGACTTTGGCCTCGTCCTCCAGACCGACCCGCCGGCCTCTCAGGTCGTCAGCCTCATGAAGCGTGCCGAACGCAACGGCTTTCGCTACGGCTGGACCTTCGACTCGGCGGTCCTGTGGCAGGAACCGTTCGTCATCTACAGCCAGATCCTGGCCAACACGCAGCGCATGCACGTGGGTCCGATGGTCACCAACCCGGGGACGCGCACCTGGGAGGTGACCGCCTCCACCTTCGCCACTCTCAACGACATGTACGGCAACCGCACGGTCTGCGGGATCGGGCGCGGGGACTCGGCAATGCGGGTCGCCGGGCGCGCGCCCAATACCCTGGCCCGCCTCGGCGAGGCCATCGACGTCATCCGTGACCTGGCGGAGGGGCGTGAGGCCGAGGTCGACGGGAAGTCGCTGCGGATTCCGTGGATCCGGGACGGGAAGCTGCCCGTGTGGATGGCGGCGTACGGGCCCAAGGCCCTCGCACTCGCCGGACAGAAGGCCGACGGGTTCATCCTGCAACTCGCCGACCTCTACCTCACCGAGTGGATGATCAAGGCAGTCCGCCAGGCCGCGGCCGAGGCTGGCCGGGATCCCTCCGCGATCACCATCTGCGTGGCGGCCCCGGCGTACGTCACGGCTGACGACTCGGCACAGGCACTGGACCACGCCCGGAACCAGTGCCGCTGGTTCGGGGGGATGGTCGGCAATCACGTGGCCGACTTGGTCTCCCGCTACGGGGAGCACTCCTCGATGGTTCCCGAGGAGCTGACCGAGTACGTCAAGTCCCGCCAGGGGTACGACTACAGCCACCACGGCCGGGCCGGGAACCCGTCCACCGACTTCGTCCCCGACGAGATCGTCGACCGCTTCTGCCTCCTGGGCCCGGCCGAGGCGCACATCGCCAAACTCCGAGCCCTGCGCGACTTGGGTGTCGACCAGTTCGCCGTCTACGACATGCACGATGCCCGTGAGGCCACCATCGATGCGTACGGGCAGCATGTGATCCCGGCCGTTAACGGTTAGCGCCACCGAATCGGGCTCCGGCGCGACGGAGGCGGTCCGGGCGGTGGGAACCAATCGGGTGGCCGGGCCGCCGGGGCTGCTGCCCGGAAGCGGGTGTCGGAGCAGGCGGAGCGGTGCTCTGGTGGTGGTCTCGGGGCCGCCCAGATCGGCCACGCGCGCTCGGAACAGTGCGTCGGCTCGCTCAGTGGGCTTGGGTTCGGGTTCCGGGGTGAGATGGCCGGGCTGGGGTGCACGGATGGCTGGTGCGGTTTCCGGGAGGCGGCGCAGGACGGGCAGGACGGCCAGGGCAGTGGCGGCGATCAGGGCGCCGGGCATCAGGGCCCAGCCGGTGGAGTCGACCAGGGCCTGGGAGGCGTAAGGGGTGAGTCCGCCGAAGAGGGCGGTAGCAGCGGTGGCGCCGAGCGCGAGGCCGCTGAGGCGCTGGGCGACGGGGAACTGTTCAGCGATCGCGGAGGCCGCGACCGCGCTGATGCCGCCTGCCACGCAGGCCAGGACGACCGCGCCGGTCAGTGCGGCGGCGAAGCTGCCCTGGGTCATCAGGCCGAACACGGCCGGCGGCAGGATCACCGCCAGGGCACCGAAGAGCGTGAGTGCGGGGCGGCGGCCGACCCGGTCGGACAGGGCACCCGCGAACGGCGTGACGACGATGACGACGAGGGCCGCGGTGGTCGACAGCCACAGGGCGTCGGACTCCCTGAAGCCGCTGACCGCGCCGAGGTAGGTGGGGACGTAGCTGATGCCGACGTAGTACGTCACCGAGCCGAGTGCCGAGATCGCGAACGTCCGGTAGAGCGCGGGGCGCTGGGTGCGCAGAGTGGTCATCAGTGGGCCCGCGCCCTTGGTGTCGGGCGGGGGCTGCTGCTCGAAGGCGGGGGATTCGCGCATGGTGGAGCGGGCGATCAGCACCGTGGTGGCGAGCAGCGCGCCGAACAGGAAGGGGATGCGCCACCCCCACGCGTCCAGGGCGGAGCGGGCGGTGCGGGTGCGAGGGATTCCATGATGTGTCTTGTGGGAGGGCGGCAGCGCGGACCTGGACGGTTGCGCGGGAGGAGGAGGCGACTGTCTGCCTCACGGCGCCGGTACGGCACCGATCTGCTGCATCACCCCGAGGAGGTCGGGCTGGCCTCGTTCGCCGACGATCCGGCCGTCGGCCAGATAGTAGAAGTTCATGGCCTGCACCGAGATCTTGTTGCCGCTCGCCGGGATCCCGAAGAATTCACCGTCGTGGGTTCCCCGCATGGTGAACCGCGCGGCGACCGTGTCGCCTTCGGTGACCGTCTCCTCCAGCGTCCACTGGACGTCCGGGAAGGCGCTGCGCATCATCCCGAGGACTTCCATGTACCCATCGGGCCCCCGCAGCGGTTCCGGGTGGCTGGGTGCGTGGAACACCGCGTCCGGAGAAATGACCTCGCGGGCGAGATCCTCGTTGCCCGTGTTGATGAACTCGACGAAGCGGTTCATCACTGACTCGCTGGACTGCGCCGGCATCTTGCTGTGCCTCTCCGAAGACGATGGGTGGATACCTGGGAGCTTAACATCGAAACGATGTTTACATCGATTCGATGTAGGCGTGCGAGGATGGACCCATGCTGGAACTCGCGATATTCGGTTTCCTGGCCGAGGGACCCTTGCCCGGACACGAGCTGCGCCGCCGCGTCTCACAGCTGACGGGCTACACGCGGCCGGTCAGCGACGGCAGCCTGTATCCGGCGATCAATCGTCTGGCCAAGGCGGGCTTGATCGAGCGGCGCACCGACCCGGCTGCGGGGGCGGCCCGGTACGTGCTCAGCCTGACCGCGGCCGGACGGGCCGACATGCTTCAGCGTCTGCGCAAGCCCGCCGACCACGAGATCACCGACTTCACACGGTTCTACATCGTCCTGGCATTCCTCTCCCACCTGCCCGACGTAGCCGAACAGCACGCGGTGCTGCGCAGACGGCTGGAGTTCCTGGAAGAACCGGCGAGCTTCTTCTACGACCACGACCGGCCCCTGCGTGCCGAAGAGATCGCCGACCCCTACCGGCGCGGCATGCTGCTCACCGCCCGCGCCACCAGCCGCGCCGAACGGACCTGGCTGCGCGAGACCCTCGGCGAGAAACCGCCCGCATTCGACACCACGGTCACTGACAACGATCCGCATGCGCCCGCCGCTCCCGCGAGCTGACCGCCCACGGAGGTACCCCCATGCTTGCATCCTGGTACGACGACCAGGGACCCGCCGCCGATGTCCTGCACGTCGGCGAACTCCCTGATCCTGTCCCCGGCCCCGGCGAGGTCCGCGTCCGCGTCACCGTCTCGGGCGTCAACCCCGGCGACACCAAGAAGCGGCGCGGCTGGCTCGGCTCGTCCATGCCCTATCCACGGGTGATCCCGCACAGCGACGCCGCCGGGGTCATCGACGCCGTGGGCGCCCAAGTCGACACTCGTCGCGTCGGACAGCGGGTCTGGGTGTACGGCGCCCAGTCCTACCGGCCCTTCGGCACAGCTGCTCAGTACACCGTCGTACCTGAGAACCAAGCCGTACCTCTGCCCGACCACCTCGGCGACGAGCTGGGGGCGAGCCTCGGCATCCCCGGCATCACCGCCCACCGCACCGTCTTCGCCGACGGCCCGGTCGACGGCCGACTGGTCCTGGTCCACGGAGTCCTCGGCGGCGTCGGCTCCCTGGCCGCCCAGCTCGCCCACTGGGCCGGCGCGACCGTGATCGCCACCGTCCGCCGCACCGCGGACCTCCACCACGTCGACCCGGCCGTCGTCTCCCACGCCGTCGCCCTGGATACCGGCGACCCCGCAGCGGCCATCCGCTCGTACGCGCCGCGGGGCGTCGACCGGATCATCGAGGTCGCGCTGTCCGACAACGCCGATCTCGACAACGCCGTCGCCGCCAACAACGCCGTCATCGCCGCCTACGCCACCCGCACGGACCGCACCGAGATCCCCTTCTGGCCGCTGCTGTTCAACAACGTCACCCTGCGACTGCTCGGCAGCGACGACTTCCCCACCGAGGCCAAGGGTCAGGCCGCCCGCGACCTCACCTCCGCAGCCGCCGTCGGCGCCCTCACCGTCGCCGTCGGCGACCGTCACCCGCTGGACGACATCGCCAAGGCCCACGACCACGTCGACGCCGGCGGTGGCCACGGCCGCATCCTGGTCACCATCCCCCAATAGCGCAGACGGAGTGCTGGCCGGCCAACGGGGGAGGGGCGTCGCGCTGGCGGTGAAGCTTCTGGCGATCAGCTTCGCGCGTTCGCGCGGCGTGCACTGGATGCGGGCCTTCCACCACCCGGGCAACGCTGCGGCCATCGGCATGAACCGGCGGCTGGACTTCGTCGAGGCCGACGTGCCCGTCCGGGACGACGGATCGGGTCGGGCTGCCATTCCCGGCCGGGCAGCGGGACGACCTTGCGCGTGACCTTGACGCGCTATTCGGGCTGACCCATAGTGATGGCCACCGAGCCGCTCTCATCTACCGCGTGATCTGGCCGAATTGATTGTTAGCGCTAACAATCAATACTGCTTCCATCGTCCCCGCCCTCCCGACGGGCTGGGCTCCACGGAACGGGCAGCAACCATCCCGCCCCGGGACGCAACGTCCGCGACCACCCGCGGGACCCGTTGCATCCCGTGGTCCGGGCGCCCCCGCCCAGCACTGCGACGGTGCATGCCGTGACTGCCGAGAACGGCCGCCCGCCCCCACGCACCCTGGAGCGCAAATGACCGCAACAACCGGCCCCGGCCCCCACCCGTCGCGACGCCTGTTCCTCGGTATGGCCGCCACCGTCCCGCTGGCCCTGTCCGGAACGCTGGCCCTGGGCGCGCGGCCCGCCTACGCCGCGGATGCGGCCTACGTCATGGGCTACTTCACCGAGTCCGCGGCCTTGCTGGACGCCAACTACGGCCTGCACTTGGCCGTCAGCACCGACGGCCTGCGCTGGATGCCGCTCAACCAGAACAACCCCGTGGTGACCCCGACCGCGGGTGCGGGCGGCCTGCGTGATCCGTTCATCATGCGCAAGCAGGACGGCACCTTCGTCGTACTCGCCACCGACCTCAAGGGCTTCGACTGGGGCTACAACAGTCAGTACATCCACGTCTGGGACTCCGCGGACCTGCGCAGCTTCACGGGCTACCGACGCCTGAAGCTGCACGACATGGTCACCCATAGCTGGGCGCCCGAGTCGTTCTGGGACGCCGGCCGGGGCGCGTACGGGATCATCTACTCGTCCGTCAATGCCAGCGGCCACGGCGTGATCATGGTGAACTACACCACCGACTTCCAGACGGTGTCGTCCCCGCAAGTTTTCTTCGATCCCGGCCACGACATCATTGACGGCACTCTGGCCGTGGGCGTCAACGGGGTCAACTACCTCTACCACAAGAGGGACGAGACCCTGGTCGGCGCGCGGTCGACCACCCTCAATCCGGGCAGCTTCACGCCCTTCAGCACGGCGGCCGCTCACGGTGCCACCGAGGCGCCGACCCTGGTGAAGTCCCTGACCTCCGGATCCTGGTACCTGTGGGGCGACACCTACTCGCCGAACGGCGTCTTCTACGCCTGGCAGAGCAACGACCTTGCCGCCGGCACCTGGACCGCGCTCGACCAGCGCCTCTACACCCAGCCGCTCAACTCCAAGCACTGCACGATCGCGACGATCACCATGACCGAGTACGACAACCTCGTGGCGAAGTGGGGCAGCCCCGCCTGGAACCGGCTGAAGTCCTACAACTACCCCGACCGTTACGTCCGTCATGCCAACTCCGTCGGCCGGATCGATGTCTACCCGTTCGACCCGTACACCGAGTCGCAGTGGAAGCTCGTACGCGGCCTGGCCGACAGCGCGGGTGTGTCCTTCCAGTCGGTCGACTTCCCGACCCGCTATCTGCGGCACTACAACTACGACCTGCGGCTGGAAGAGAACGACGGCACCGCGACCTTCGCCGCGGACGCCACGTTCCACAGGACCGCCGGCCTGGCTGACTCCTCCTGGTCGTCCTTCCGTTCGCATAACTTCCCGACGCATTACATCCGGCACACCGGCTACGTCCTGCGCATCGACCCGATCGCCACCACCACGGAGAAGGCCGACGCCACCTTCCACGTCGGCTACTGACGGGGGTCGGCTCGGGCCTTTGGCTTCGCGGCCGTTGGGAAACGCCGGCCTGGTCCCCTCGGGGTGAACCCGAAGGGACCAGGCGGTGTCCGTGGGGAGATCGACCCGGACGGGCCCGTCGACCGTACGCGGTGGGGCAGGGGGAAGTCCGGTTACGGAAGGTGAACGTGGGCGCATGTCTTGACGCGCACCGCGCGGGGCTGGCTTCATGTGCCTTCGCATGGGAGTGCTCCCAGCGGTGCGGTGCTTTGGTCTCCTACCAGTAGTAGCTCCCCAGCGGGACGGTCGCGGTGCAGAAACCGTCGGCGCCGGTGGTGCAGGTGGCGCCCACGGACGTGTCCGAGGCGGCGCTACCGGTCTGCAAAAGGCCGGAGATCAGCAGCGGGGCGGGGCGCAGCGATCGGCGCTGCCTCCTGCGGTGCGCCAGACGTAGCGCCAGTTCCGGTAGATGCCCCGCATGGTGGCATCGGTGGAGTCTGCGACCAGCACCGTCCCGGTCTCGTCCCGGAAGGTCAGAACGGCGTCGTGGAGTCGCCGTTCGATGCCCTGACCCCGCCAGGCGGGCAACACCGCCAGGTCCCCGAAGATCGCGAAGTCCTCACGCGGCAGTTCCACGGTGGCCCGGAACGCAGCCGCCTGCGGGCCACCCCACGGGCCGGGACCGGTGCCGAGGTAGGCCAGGTTTAGGTCAACGACCCCGGCCTTGTTTGTTACCTGACCGCCGGCGCGGAGGCCGACGGCCCGGCGCGCGACACGGGTGGGTGGCGTTGCTGCCGGGCCGTTGGTCACTCACGCGGTCTCACTTCCCGTGCAAAGCCCCGCGGCGACGTCCGCGAAGCACCAGCACGATGCCGGCGGCGATGACCAGCAGGCCACCGAGGGCGCTGTAGGTGATGGTGTTGCTCACCCCGGTGGAAGCCAGGCCGCCGGACGTGTTGCCCGGGGTCGGCCGGCCGACGGGTACGCCGCGCTCCGCCTGCGCACGGGTGCCGTTCGTGCCGGAGGCGGTAACAACAGGCGTGGCGGCGGTCGGCGTGGGGGCGGGCGTCGGCTTGGCAGCGCCGGCGGTCCCCGACGCGGGCTTCAGCTGAAGAGTCGTGATCGAGTACGGCGGCAGCGTCTGTGCGGCCGCCGTGCCCCGCTGCGCCGTCGTCAGGGCAGTATCTCCCTTGGCATACGAAACGGTCGTGACCGCCCCGGCGGCCGGGGTGAATCCGGCGTACGAGAGCGACACCGGCGCCGCGTTCTGCGGGCTCTTGTTGATCAGCATGACGTTCAGACCGCCGTTGCCGCTCCGCACCGCGTGCACGGCAACCGACGAGTTGCCCGAGGACGACTTGACCATGGTGTCGCCGGGCTGCACCAGTGCGGTCAGCGAGCGGATGCCCCAGTAGGTGGGGAAGGGCGTGTCGCGCGGCGGTTGGCACTTCCCCCCGGCGCAGGTTCCAGCGGAGAGAATGCCCCCGTCCCGGTAGTCGGTCTCGCCGTGGACGGTGGTGGGTGTTTCGCCCGAGCCGTTGTGCAGGTTCCACCAGTCCACGTGGGTGGCACCCTGCTCGAACCAGGTCATGTAGGTGTCCGGCGCGAACAGGGCCGCGGCCTGGCTGGTCAAGGCGGGCGAGCCGACGGCGTCGGTCTCGGTGACCGCGATCTCCACCGAAGCGGCGCGCGTGCCCGCGTACTTGGCGATCAGCGAGCGCAGCGAGGATGTGGCACCGGCGATCCGCGAGGGGGTGTTCAGCAGGTCGGCCGTGGTGGTGCCGCCCGGATACCAGTGGACGATGACGAAGTCGATCGAGCTTGCCGCGATGGAGAGCACCGTGTGGTTCCAGTCGGCGCTGTCACCGGGAGCCTTCTCCGTGTCCGGCCAGCCGCCGGGGGTGGTGAGCACCGCTCCGATCTTCACCTTCGGGTCCACGGCCTTCATCGCCTTCGAGTAGGCGACCAGGTTCTTTCCGTACTCCTTCGGGCTCTTGTCGGCGTGGGTGTCGGTTTCCCAGCCCTTGCCGTTGCCGTAGTGCCCGTTGCCGTAGACCTCGTTGCCGATCTCCCAGTACTTCACGCCGTAACCTTTGTCGACGTTGGCGTACTTGACCCAGTCGGCGGCCTCCTGGGGGGTGCCGGAACCGTAGTTCGCGGTCAGGATCGGCTGGGCGCCGACCGTCTTCGCGGTGGCCATGAAGTGGTCGAAGTCGGTGTTGGAGGGGATCCAGCCCTTGCCGTCGCCGTAGGTGTGGGTCTTCCAGTGGTACTCGTCCGCGCCGGAGCCGCCGGGAAAGCGCAGCTGCCGGACTCCGGCGGCCTTCATCAGCGATGTCGGCTTGGCGTCCCCCATGTGCTCGTCGCCGTAGCCCGTGTTGAGGCCGACACCACTGCTGGGCACCGTGCCCAGGGAGGCACCGGCATTCACACTGATGTCGACGGTCGGCGCGGCGCCCGCGCTGGGCGCCAGGGCACCGAGGCCGACCGAGGCGGCGAGCACCGCCACCGCCCCCGCGACAAAGCGCCGGCGCATCCGGCTACGGCGGGGCGTGCGATCCCAGGGCATCGGCTGCTCTGCGGATCTCGGGTCGTCTGGTGACACGTGGGGCTCCGATCGGGTGTTGACACAGAGGGCGTAGCGCCGCTGACCACGGCTTGCCCTCGTCCGTACACCCCTAAGTGGCCACTCAGAGCGGAAAGGTTGCCGTGGACCTGCCACGGCGGCACCAGCCAGCAGTTCAGGCTGCGGCAGGTCGCCGCCAACGACTACCAGCTCGTCGCGGTGCACAGCGGCAAGTGCGTGGACGTCAGCGAGATCTCCACCGCCGTCGGAGCACTGGTCCACCAGTGGACCTGTGACTCCGCGGCTGCCCTGGCCACCAAGAAGAACCAGGTCTGGCGCCTGACCGGCAAGAGCTGAACCAACACAGGTCGGGCGCGGGCCGGCAACCCGGCGCCCGACCTGTCCAGGGCCTTCTGCTGGCCGGGGTAGCCGATATACGCCACTGGACGAGCAGCTGTCGCGGGTGCGGTCGCGCAGCGCCATCTGGCCGAAGGCCACGTGCCGGGCCTCGTCCTGCATCACGTAGGCGAGCAGCAGGCGGGGCAGCGGCTTGGTGGTGGTGTTCCGGAGGAGCCCGAAGGCAGCCAGGGCCAGTCCCTCGGTCAGCACCTGCATGCCCAGGTAGGGCAGGTCCCAGCGGGAGTCACGCCATCCCGGCGGCAAAGGAGACTTGAGGACGCCACCGCGTATGCGCGGGGCGTTTCACCGGGCTCCGCCTGGGCTCAGGACGCCTTGATCGCGTACCGATTCATGCAGCAGCTCGCCGACGGCTCCATCCGGCCCGGGTGCATTGCAGATGGGGCGTTCAAGCACGGCACCATCGCCGTGATCTTCACCGCTTGTTCCCCGAGTCATTCCAGTCGGGACGCTGTCACGGCCAGGCCGTGGCAGCCCCACTTCAGGCACCCAGGCAAGCCTTCAGCCGCCGGGTCGGCGGCTGGCCCGCCACAGGCGGCCTGCTCGTCGGACGCCCTTGGAATCTCACGCAAAGTGACGTTACGATGCTGGAGGGTGTCGGGATAGGTGAAGCTGTTCATGGCCTACCCCGGCGTCTTCTACAGCGACGACGGCCAGATCCTGCGCGCCATGCAGCGGGCCTCCGGCAACGGCGGGCTGATCATGATGCACGCGGAGAACGGCATCGCGATCGACGTCCTCGTCGAACAGGCCCTGGCGCGCGGGGAGACCGATCCGCGCCACCACGGCGAGGTGCGCAAGGTCCTCCTCGAAGCCGAGGCGACCCACCGGGCGATCCAGCTCGCGCGGGTGGCCGGCTCCCCGCTGTACGTGGTCCACGTGTCGGCCGAGGAGGCGGTGGCCGAGCTGGCGGCGGCCCGGGACAAGGGGCTGCCCGTCTTCGGGGAGACCTGCCCGCAGTACCTCTTCCTGTCCACCGACAACCTCGCGGAGCCCGACTTCCAGGGCGCCAAGTACGTCTGCTCCACCCCGCTGCGTCCGCGCGAGCACCAGGCGGTCCTGGACGGGCACATCACCCGCCGCCGCTGGATCGAGATCGCCTGCGCGAGCCCGGCCCGAATGTTCGGCCTCTACCCGCAGAAGGGCACCATCGCGCCGGGCTCCGACGCCGACATCGTCCTCTACGATCCGCACGCCGAGCAGGTCATCTCCGCCGAGATGCACCACATGAACGTGGACTACTCGGCGTACGAGGGCAAGCGGATCACCGGACGCGTCGACACCGTGCTCTCGCGCGGCGAACTCGTCATCGACCGGCTCGAATACACCGGCCGGGCCGGCCACGGGGCCTTCATCCACCGCTCCACCTGCCAGTACCTGTAAGCGCGCCGCGTAAGGAGCAGCCCCATGGACTTCGGCCTCGTCCTGCAGACCGACCCGCCCGCCTCGGCGGTCGTCAGCCTCATGAAGCGCGCCGAGCGCAACGGCTTCCGCTACGGCTGGACCTTGGACTCGGCCGTGCTATGGCAGGAGCCGTTCGTCATCTACAGCCAGATCCTGGCCAACACGCAGAAACTGCACATCGGCCCGATGGTCACCAACCCCGGCACCCGCACCTGGGAGGTGACCGCCTCCACCTTCGCCACGCTCAACGACATGTACGGCAACCGCACAGTGTGCGGGATCGGGCGCGGGGACTCCGCGATGAGGGTGGCCGGGCGGGCGCCGAACACCCTGGCCCGGCTCGGCGAGGCCATCGAGGTCATCCGGGACCTCGCCGAGGGCCGGGAGGCGGTGGTGGACGGCAACCCGATCCGCATCCCCTGGATCAGGGACGGGAAGCTCCCCGTCTGGATGGCCGCGTACGGGCCGAAGGCCCTGGCCCTGGCCGGGCAGAAGGCGGACGGGTTCATCCTCCAGCTCGCCGATCTCTACCTCACGGAGTGGATGGTCAAGTCGGTCCGGGAGGCCGCGGCGGCGGCCGGCCGCGACCCGGCTTCGATCACCATCTGCGTGGCGGCTCCCGCGTACGTGGGCGAGGACCTCGCCCACGCCCGCGACCAGTGCCGGTGGTTCGGCGGCATGGTCGGCAACCACGTCGCCGACCTGGTCGGCCGCTACGGCGAGCACTCCTCGCTGGTCCCGGACGAGCTCACCGAGTACGTCAAGGCCCGCCAAGGCTACGACTACAGCCACCACGGCCGATCGTCGAGTACGAGCGCGGCCCCCGTCAGCAGAAGGAGTCGTTCCACTCGCCTGCCTCGTCCACGGTGACGGTGCCCACGCGCTCGACGTGGCCGAGCCGGACTGTCCGCGGCCCCGCGTAGTACCGGTACCGGCCCCAGTCGGCCTGGCTGTCCGACGGGCTCGTCACCCGCACGCCGGTGTTGAAGAAGGTGCCCCACCAGCCCGCGGTGTGGATGACGACCCCGCAGACCGTCTCGGCGTGACTGCGTCGGTCTGACGCGGCTGAAGGGGTGTCCGTGTGATCCCGTGCCGGTGCGGGGGCCGGGCTGCCGGTTCACCGGGAGTGCATCCGGTGTCCGGCCGCAGGACGCGACGGACGGTGGGGTTTGTCAGTCGGTCGTGCTTTGCTGGGGGGCATGATCGATGACTTTCTCGCCCGTGACCTGTCCGCCGTCGAAGAGGCCGTCCGCAAGGCCGCGGCGGTGGAGATCATGCCGAGATTCCGCCGGCTCGCCGACCACGAGGTGGACGAGAAGAACGGCCCCCACGACCTGGTGACCGTCGCCGACCGCAGGGCCGAGGAGCACCTCACCGCCACCCTCACCCGCCTGCTGCCCGGCTCGGCCGTGGTCGGCGAGGAAGCGGTGCACGCCGATCCCACCGTGTACGGGGCGCTGCGCGCCGACGCGCCGGTGTGGATCGTGGACCCGGTCGACGGCACCCGCCAGTTCGTGGAGGGCGACCCGGGCTTCTGCACCCTGGTCGCGCTGGCCCACCGCGGGGAGATCCTCGCGTCCTGGACCTTCGCCCCGGCGCTGGAGGAGATCGCGACCGCCGTGCGCGGGCAGGGCGCCTTCGTCAACGGCGAGCGCATATACAGCGGTGCGCCGGAGCCGGGCGCCGAGCTCCGGGTGGCCACCGCCCACCCGCTCTACACCTCCGAGCAGGACAAGCGCGCGCTGGCCCGGCTGGACGTGCCGGGGGTCGCCGCCCGGGCGTGCGGGTCGGCGGGCCTGGAGTACCTGAAGGTGGCCCGCGGCGAGATGGACGCCCTGGCCTTCACCTGGCCCTCCGCCTGGGACCACGCGGCGGGGCTGCTGCTGGTCGCCGAGGCGGGCGGCGCGCAGAGCACGGTCGAGGGCGTCCCCTTCCGGGTGGACCGGGACAATGCGCTGCCGTTCGCCGTGGGCCGCGACGAGGCCACGGTGGTACGGATCCGCGAGCTGCTGCGGGGGGAGTGAGGGGCGCGAGGGAGGCGGTCGTGCGAGCCCGCGTGTAGACGGGCGCAATACGCTGGGGGCGGCGCCGGCGCCGTCGCCGTCGCCGGACTAAGGAGTCACAAGTGCCGTCGATTCTCGATGCGGTCGTGGTGGGGGCCGGGCCCAACGGGCTGACGGCCGCCGTCGAGCTGGCCCGGCGCGGTTTCTCGGTGGCCGTCTTCGAGGCCGCCGACACCGTCGGCGGCGGGGCGCGGACCGAGGAGCTCACCCTCCCCGGCTTCCGGCACGACCCCTGCTCGGCCGTACACCCGCTCGGCATCGGCTCGCCGGTCTTCGCCACCATGCCGCTCAAGCGGTACGGGCTGCAGTGGCTGCACGCCCCGCTGCCCATGGCGCACCCCTTCGACGACGGCACGGCCGCCGTGCTCTCCCGGTCGGTCGCGGAGACGGCCGCGTCCTTCGGGCCGCGCGACGCGGGCGCGTACCGGAGGCTGGTGGAGCCGTTCCTCGGCAGATGGGACACCCTGGTCCGGGACTTCATGTCGCTGCCGTCGACGGCGCTGCCCCGGGACCCGCTCACCCTGGCCCGGTTCGGCCTCGCCGGGCTGCCGCCGTCGACCTGGCTGCTGCGCCGCTTCCGGGACGACCGCGCGCGCTCCCTCTTCGCGGGGCTCGTCGCGCACGTCATCGCCCCCCTGAACGGGATCGCCACCGGCGCCGTCGGGCTGGTCTTCGCCCTCGCCGCGCACGCGGGAGGCTGGCCCATGCCGCGCGGCGGCTCGCAGTCCATCTCCGACGCGCTCGCCGCGTACCTGCGGGACCTCGGCGGCACCATCCACACCGGCTTCGAGGTCAAGCGGCTCGACGACCTTCCGCCGGCCCGGGCGTACGTGTTCGACACCTCGCCGACCGCGCTGGCCCGCATCGCCCGGCTGGGCCACGTGTACGACAACTACAAGTACGGCGCCGCCGTGTTCAAGCTCGACTACGCGCTCTCCGGCCCGGTGCCCTGGACCGCCGAGGCGCCGCGCCGCGCCGGCACCGTCCAGATCGGCCCGACCACCCGCGACATCGACGCCGCCCTGCAACTCGCCTCCGGCGGCCGCGCCCCGCGCAACCCCTTCCTCATCACCGCACAGCCCAGCCTCGTCGACCCCGGCCGGGCGCCCGAGGGCAAGCACGTGTTCTGGGCGTACGGGCACGTCCCCGCGGGGTGGCGCGGGGACCTCACCGACGCCGTCGAGCGCCAACTGGAGCGCTTCGCACCCGGCTTCCGCGACCTGGTCCTGGCCCGCGCCACGGCCGGGCCGCCGGAGCTCGCCGCCCGCAACGCAAACTACGTCGGCGGCGACATCGCCTGCGGCGCGGCCTCGGGACTCCAACTCCTCCTGCGCCCCAAGCTCTCCCTCTCCCCGTACACGACGGCCCACCCGGCGGTCTTCCTGTGCTCCTCCGCCACCCCGCCGGGCCCGGGCGTCCACGGCATGTCGGGCCACAACGCGGCCAAGGCCGTCTGGCGCCACCTGCGCAACCAGCGCCACCCGTAGCCCGGAGCGAGCGCACACCCGGCCCGCCCGCCGCGCCCGGCGGGGTGCGGGCTGGGCGGTCCGGGGTGAAGCTGGAGGCATGAGCAGCTCCGAGCTGCGGCTGGCGCTCGCCATGCGGGGTGGCGTGAGCCTTGCCGTCTGGATGGGCGGGGCCTGTTGTGAGACCGCCCGGCTCCGGGAGGCGGCGCCGGACGCGGCCGACCCGCCGACCGCCCCGGTGACCCCCGTCTACCGCGAACTGCTGGACTGCTGCGGCTACCGGACCGTGGGCATCGACGTCCTCGCGGGGACCAGCGCCGGCGGACTGAACGGCGTACTCCTCGCCTGCCACCTCGTGTACGGGATGCCCTTCGGTGACGGCGTCCGCGACGTGTGGCTGCGCCTCGGCGACGTGGAAGGCCTGTTGCGGCGCCGACAGCTCTTCCAGGTGCCGGACTCGCTGATGCGCGGCGACGAGGTCTTCTACGGGGAACTGCGCGAGGCGCTGCGCACCCTCATCGAGAAGGCCCCGGAAGGCCACCGGCCCGTCGATTCGCTGCGGCTGATCCTGACGGCGACCAGACTGCGTCCCCGCCGGGACTGGGTGCGGCCCACGCTCGGCCGGCCACTGCTGGTCGGCCGCTCGAACGCGTACTTCCGCTTCCGTCACCGCGGCGGCTTCACCGATTTCCCCCCGGACGGCGAGGCCCGGAAAGCCGCCCTGGACCGGCTCGCCTACGCGGCGCGCACCACGTCCTCCTTCCCCGGAGCCTTCGAACCCGGCCGCCTGTTCGTCGGGAACGAGACCCCGCAGCCGGTCGAGGACCCGCCGCGGGTCAACATGCGCGGGGTGAGCAGCGAGACCGGCTACCCGGACGAGAACCAGGACGGCTGCGCCGAGTTCATCGACGGCGGGCTGCTCGACAACATCCCGGTGGCCTGGGCGGTCCGCGCCATCGCCGGGGTCCCGGTGACCCGCAAGGTCGACAGGTGGCTGCTGTTCCTCCAGCCCGTACCGCCCCTGCCGCCCGAACCCGAGCCCATCGGCAGGCGCCGCGTCACCCGGCTCGTGAGCATCGCCACGAAGTCCCTGGCCGTGAAGTCGGGTGCGGAGTCCCTGCGCGACGACGCCCTCGAACTGCGCGACGCCGACGCCGCCACCCAGCTCAAACAGGGCATCGCCGGCGTACTGCCCTCGAAGTTCGCCACCCTGCGGGGCGCGGCGCGGGACCGCGAGGACCCGAACCCCCGGACCGTCCGGTACCCCCGGACCGTCGGCCTGGCGGAGGCCACCCGGCTCATCCGGCTGCTGACCGACCCGGCGGACGTCACCGGACCCGACCCGCTCCCACTGCCCTGCGGCCCCGGCCCGCTCGAGCCGCTCGACGA
This sequence comes from Streptomyces sp. NPDC060028, assembly GCF_042736725.1. Classification (NCBI taxonomy): domain Bacteria; kingdom Bacillati; phylum Actinomycetota; class Actinomycetes; order Kitasatosporales; family Streptomycetaceae; genus Streptomyces; species Streptomyces sp. NPDC060028. Next base: position 19,502 of record NZ_JBHWVJ010000021.1, read on the forward strand.
GGGCCGCGGGGAGGCCTCGGCCCTCTTCGCGCAGCTCCGCGACTGCGCCGAGCGGCTGGTGCCCACCCCGAAGAGCTCGCCGCTGGCCCTGGCCCGCGCGGTACGGCTGCTCATGGACTGGCTGTGGGCCTACGAGGACAGCGGCGCGGCCCACGGCCACGCGCAACGCGTGGCGGACTGCCGGGAACTGCTGTACGCCCACCGGCTCGCCGTTGCCACCCTCATCGCCGCCCGGGACCGGATGCTCCTCGACGCGTACCGCAACTCGCTCGCCGACGGCGGCATCCCCACCGACCCCATCCGCCCGCTCGCCACGGCCAACGGCCGCCTGCGCGACGCCCTGCCCGCGGTACCCCTCGCCGGGGCGGAGGTGACCGCCTGGCACCGCTGGTCGGTGGACCTCGCCGCCGAGGTCGCCCAACCGCCCTGGCCATCCACCGCCGTCGACGCGTCCGAGCCCCTCTACGACGACCTCTGGGACCGGCTCGCCGCACTCGGCCGCCACATCGGGCGGGTCCTGCAGCCGCCCCCGGCCGGCTACACGGCCCTGGGCGAGGCCGCGCTCCTCGGCAAGGCCGCGATGCTCGAGGCGCTGCTCGCCGCCGAGGTGCTGCTCGGCCCGCTGCGCCCCGACCCGCTGGCCGAGGCCACCGACATCAAGTTCCACACCATTTCGGCCGCCAACGGCAGTTGGGCCACCGACCGGGTGCTGGGCAGGGGGCGCACCCCGGAGGTGATGGTCGAGGCCAAGCTCAGCGGCAACCAGCTGAGCAACTTCGCCGCCTTCCTCAGCGTCCGCTGGCGGCTCGGCGACTGGACCTGGGGCCGGCTCGACGCGGCGGCCTCCCTCGTCGCCGTGGCCGCCACCGACGAACGCCTGGCCGCCAAGTTCGGGAACGTCAGGGGCCATCCGGCGCTCGGGCAGCGGGTCGCCGCCGAGATGCACCTCGGACCGCGCTTCACCGAGTACTGGAACCAGGACCTGGAGAACGAGCCGGACCGGGACCGCTGGGACCGGGTGCGGTACGTACTCACCGCCGTGCGCCAGCGCGAGATCCTCGACGAGGAACTCCCGCTGATCGCCGCAATGCACAAGGACGGCATCGTGTCCGGCAACCGGCCGCAGGAGATCCCCGCCCGGACGCCGAACCTGGACCTGAACGCACCCGAAGTCTTCGACGGGGCCGTGGAGTCCTTCGCCCAGATCGGCGCCGAAGGCGTCAACCAACTGGTCCGCGCCCCCGATCCGCGCCGCGCGGCCCTGCGTACGGGACTGGTCGCCTGGCCGGCGATCCAGCCCTCCGGACGGCTCTGGGCCCGCCCGGTACGGGTGCTGCTGGACACGGTGGCGCCGCTGTTCTGGCTTCCGACGCTGGCCGCCCTCCTGGCGCCCGCGACGGCCCTGATCGCGTTCGTACTGATGTGGATCGGGGTCGCCTTCGCCAGCGACCACTGGTCCTCGCTGCTCGCCCACATCCCCCTGTGCTGCTACGCCATGATCGCCCTGGGAGCGGGCATCCGGCAGCAGAGCGGCCTCGGCTGGCTGAGAGTGCCGCTGTACCTCCTCGTGCTCGGTCCGCCCGTCGCCCTCTGGCAGCTGCGCGGACTGCACCCGACGGACGACACCAGCCCCTGGGAGCGCACCCTGGTCGTCGCGGCCGCCTTCGCGATCGCCGCCGCGGCCCTGCTCTACCTCGGCTCGAACCGCTGGTGCCAGGTGCCCTGCGCGTCCCTGGCCGCCGGCCTGATCGCCGGGCTCGTCGTCGGCGTCCTCCAGCACCTGGGCGGCGAGCCCGGCGGCTGGTGGGGAGCCCTGGTCCTGTACGCCGTCCTCGCCTGGACCAGCTGGATCCTGCCCTGGCTCTACCCCAGGCCGTGGAGGGGGCGGCGGCAGCCCGACGCAGCGCCCTCGGCCGAGCCCTCGGCTAGGGTGAATCGGTAGGAATCAGCCCCCCGGGGTGAGGTCGTGCGTTGGACACTTACCAGGAGACGAGCGAGGTACCGGATCAGCCGGTGGCGGCTGTCGGGTACGCGGGCGTGCTCCGCGAGCTGCTGCCGATCGCCCTGTGGCGGGAGGACGCCGAAGGCCGCGTCGTGGAGTGGTCGCTGGCCGCCCAGGACCTGCTCGGACACCGCCCCGAGGACATCCTCGGCCGCCCCGGCACCTCCGTGCTCGTCCCCGGCGCCAACCGCGAGCTCGCCGACGACCTGACCCGCCGCGTCCAGGCGGGCGAGACCGTCGTCGGCACCCTGCCCGTACGGCACCGCGACGGCCACACCCTCCCGATGGAGATGTGGATCGTCCCGGCCGCCGACCCCCAGGGGCGCACGGGAGCCATGCTGATCGCCGTGGAGACCTCCGAGGTCCTGCGCATGCGGGACTCCCTCGCCGCGCTCCAGAGCCTCTTCACGCAGTCGCCCATCGGCCTCGGCACCCTCGGCCCCGACCTGCGCTTCCTGCGCGTCAACGACGCCCTGGCCCGGATGAACGGCGTCTCCGCCGCCGAGCACATCGGCAAACGGCTCACCGAGGTCGTGCCCGGGGTCAACGCCGACGCGCTGGAGCGTTTGATGCAGCAGGTCCTGGACCGGGGCACCGCCGTCGTCGACGTCCGCCGCACCGGGCGGACCGCCTCCGACCCGGACAACGACCGGACCTGGTCCTGCTCGTACGCCCCGCTCCTCGACGGCTCGGGCCGGCCGCTCGGCCTGATCGCCTCCCTCATCGACATCACCGAGGGGCAGCGGGCGCAGGCCGAGGCCGAGCGGGCCCGGCGCCGCTTCGCCCTGCTCGCCGAGGCCGGCACCCGGATCGGCACGACCCTGGACCTGCGGCAGACCGCCGAGGAGATCGTGGAGGTGCTGGTACCGCAGCTCGCGGACTCGGCCGACGTACAACTGCTCGCGGCGGTGCTGGAACCCGACGACGCCGGAGCCTCCACGCGCGGGGTGCTGCGGCGCCTCGCCGCCGTCTTCCCGGACCCGGCGGCGCCCACCGCCAAACTGGTCGCGGGACAGACCTTCCAGATCCCCGAGGGCACCGTCTACGAGCGGGTCATCGCCGACGGGCGGCCCATGAACCTGTACGTGTCCGACATCCCGGCACTGATCACGGAGCCGGGGGCGGGCGCCGAGGCGCTGCGCGCCTACCTCGCCACCCTCGGCTCCGCCCGCATGGTCCCGCTCGTCGCGCGCGGCCGGGTGCTCGGCGCGGTCGTGGTGACCCGGGTGAAGGGGCGCGAGCCCTTCGACGAGCAGGACTGCGTCCTCGTGGACGAACTGGTCGCCCGGGCGGCGCTCAACATCGACAACGCCCGGATGTACACCACCCAGCGCGCGGCGGCGCTGACCCTGCAGCGCAGCCTCACCAACAGCGAGCTGCCCGAGGTCGCCGGACTGGAGCTGACCGGCCGCTACCTGCCCGCCAGCGACCACGACGTGGGCGGCGACTGGTTCGACGCCATCCAGCTGCCGGGCGGCCGGACCGGCCTGGTCATCGGGGACGTGATGGGGCACGGGATCCACGCGGCCGCCGTCATGGGGCAGCTGCGTACGGCCGTACGGACCCTCGCGCGGCACGACGTGCCCCCGGCGCGGATGCTGAGCTCGCTGGACGCGGTGGTGGCCGACCTGGGCGAGGACGAGATGGCGACCTGTGTGTACGCCGTCCACGACCCGGCGACGGGCAGCTGTGTGATCGCCCGCGCGGGGCACCCGCCGCCGGCCGTCGTGGGCGCCGACGGGTCGATCAGCTTCCTCGACGGGCCGCCCGGGACCCCGCTCGGCACCGGCGGACACGATTTCCGTACCGAGGAGGTACAGCTGCCGCCGGGGAGCCTGCTCGTGCTCTACACCGACGGCCTGATCGAGGCCCGCGACCGGGACCTGGACCAGGGCATGGCCGAGCTGGCCGGGGCGCTGCGGGGGTCCGGGCAGCCGCTGGAGGAGCTGTGCGACGGCATCCTGGCCCGGCTGCTGCCGGGCGATCCGCAGGACGACGTGGCGGTGCTGCTGGCCCGCACGGTGGCGCCGCAGACGGCGTAGCGGCGGCTGGCGGCGGCTGGCGGCGCCCCCTCGTAGAGCCTGCCGTCGGGCCCCGGGAGCCCGGGCGGATCACCAGGCCAGGTCCTCCAGCGCGTCCAGGTCCGGCACGGTCTGCGACGGCGGCTCCGCGTCGCCGGTCAGCGGAAGCTCGGCCCAGATCACCTTGCCGCGCTCGGTGTAGCGGGTGCCCCACCGTTCGGCGTACTGCGCGACCAGGAACAGTCCGCGCCCGCCCTCGTCGGTGGTGGCCGCGTACCGCAGGTGCGGGGAGGTGCTGCTGCCGTCGGAGACCTCGCAGATCAGGCTGCGGTCGCGCAGCAGCCGGACCCGGATGGGCGCGGTCCCGTACCGGATGGCGTTGGTGATCAGCTCGCTGAGGATGAGCTCGGCGGTGAAGGAGATGTCCCCCAGCCCCCAGTCGGCCAACTGGGCCGCGCCGGCGCCCCGCACCCGCGAGACGGCCGCCGGATCGGCCGGCACCTCCCATTCGGCGATGTGGCCCCGGTCCAGGCGGCGGGTGTCGGCGATCAGCAGCGCGATGTCGTCGCTCGGCGACGGGAACAGCAGCGCGGCCAGGACGTCGGCGCAGGCCTGTTCCGGGCTGCGGCCCGGTCGGGACAGGGTGGCGCTCAGCATCTCCAGGCCGGTGTCGAAGTCCCGGTCGCGGTCTTCGAGCAGGCCGTCGGTGAACAGGACGAGCCGGCTCGCCTCCGGCAGGTGCAGCTCGGCGGCCTCGAAGGGCATGCCGCCGACGCCCAGCGGCAGCCCCACCGGCAGCTCGGGGTACTCCACGCGCCCGTCGGGGCCGACCAGCGCGGGCCCGGGGTGTCCGGCGCTGGCCATGGTGCAGCGCCCGGAGACGGGGTCGTAGACGGCGTACAGGCAGGTGGCGCCGGTGACGCCGGCGGATTCCGAGGCTCCGGTCCAGCCCGCCGCCGTGTCCGGGTCGGCGCCGGACTCGTCCTGGTCGATCCGGTTGATCAGCTCGTCCAGGTGCCCCAGCAGCTCGTCGGGCGGCAGGTCCAGGGTGGAGAAGTTGTGCACGGCCGTCCGCAGCCGGCCCATCGTGGCCGCCGCGTGCACGCCGTGGCCGACGACGTCGCCCACGACCAGGGCGACCCGCGCGCCCGGCAGCGGGATCACGTCGAACCAGTCGCCGCCCACCCCGGCCTTCGCGGGCAGATAGCGGAAGGCGACGTCCACGGCGCTCAGGTCGGGCAGCACCCGCGGCAGCAGGCTGCGCTGGAGGGTCACGGCCACCGCGTGCTCGCGGGTGAAGCGGCGGGCGTTGTCGATGGAGACGGCGGCCCGCGCCGCCAGCTCCTCGGCGAAGGACAGGTCCTCCTCTCCGAAGGCCTCGGGGGTGTCCGCCCGCCAGAAGTTCGCCATGCCCAGGACCACGCCACGGGCCTGGAGCGGTACGGAGATCAGCGAGTGCAGCCCGTAATCCAGGGCCACCCTGGTTCCCTCGTTGTCCTGCGCCCGCCAGCCGAAGGCGGCGTTCAGATCCGCGGCGAGCACCGCCCGCCCCGCGTCCAGCGCGGCCGCCATCGGCGCCGTCGGCACGATGAACCGGATGGTGTCGCCGACCGGCTGCAGCGGCTGGTCGGTGCGGATCCCGCTCATGGCCGCCCGGCGCATCTCGGTGTACGTGCCGGACACGACCGAGGGCTCCTCGCCGCGCAGCACCGGCTCCAGCAGCTCGACGGTGACGAAGTCGGCGAAGCGCGGGACCGCCACCTCCGACAGCTCCTCGGCGGTGCGCACCACGTCCAGGGTGGTGCCGATCCGCACGCCCGCGTCGTAGAGCAGCTGCAGGCGGCTGCGGGCGACGTCGGCCCGGCCCGACAGCGAGGCGAGCTCGGTGGAGTCGCGCAGCGTCATGACGGTGCCCGAGGGCCGGCCCGCGTAGGGCTTGGTCGGCCGCACGTTGACGGCGAGCAGCCGGTCGCCCGCCAGGTGGACCTCGTCGGTCGCGACCCGCCCGGAAGAGAGCAGGGCGGCGGTGCGCGGGTCGAGGCCCAGGTCGCCCACGTGCCGCTGCTCGGCGTCGGGCGGCAGGTCCAGGAGGCGGCGGGCCTCGTCGTTGGCGAGGACGAGCCGGCCGTCGGCGCCGATGATGAGCACACCCTCGCGGACCGCGTGCAGAACGGCCTCGTGGTGCTCGTTCATCCGGGTCATCTCGTCCTCGCCGAGACCGTGGGTCTGGCGCCGCAGCCGGCGGCTGACGAGGGCGGCGCCGCCGGTGCCGAGCAGCAGGGCGCCGACAGCGGCGCCGAGGAGCAGGGGGAGCTGGCCCTCGACCGCGTCGCCCACGCTGGCGACGTCGATGCCGGTGGAGACCAGTCCGACGACGGCGCCCGTGGAGTCCAGTACGGGCACCACGGCGCGGACCACGTTGCTGGGCTTCCCCGTGAAGGTCTCGGTGAAGGCCTGGCCGGCCTTGGCGCGCGAGAGGTCGCCGGTGGCGCGCTTGCCGATCAGATCGGGGCGGGAGTCGGTGTACCGGATGCCGTCGGTGCTCAGGACGGCGATGAAGTCCACCCCGGAGGCCCTCCTGGCGCCCTCGGCCAGCGGCTGGAGCTCGGCGCCGGGGTCGGGGGACTTCAAAGACGCCGGGAGGCCGGGCGCGTGCGCGAAGGCCTCCGCGGCCGCGAGCGAGCGGTGGCGGGCGTCGCGCTCACTGTCGTAGCGGGCCTGGAACACCAGGGCCAGGGCCGCCGCCGTGATCAGCAGCAGCACGAGCACGGCCTGGAGGGCGAAGACCTGACCGGCGACGCTGCGGGCACCCAGGGGCTTGCCCCTGGGTCGGCCAAAGCGTCCGGTCATGAGCCCTTTCTAACACTGTCGTCCCGGTTGCGGGGGGCGGCGGCCGCCCGGTAGGCGCGCGGGCTGACGCCGACGTACGACGTGAAGTGCTGGCGGAAGGTGACCTCGCTGGCGAATCCGGCCCGCCGGGCCACCTCGGGGACGGGGTGGTCGGTGCGCTCCAGCAGTTTGCGGGCCTCGTCGAGCCGGTGGCCGAGCAGCCATTTGTGCGGGGTGGTGCCGGTGGCCGCGACGAAGTGCCGGGCGAAGGTGCGTGGCGACATGCCGGCCCAGCGGGCCAGGGTGGCCACGTCCGGCGGCTCGTGCAGCCGGCGCAGGGCCCGTTCCCGTACGGCGGCCAGTGCTTCGGCCGTCCGGTCGGCGGCGGGCGTCGGGCGGTCCAGGTACTGGGCGTGGTCGCCGGTGCGGAAGGGGCCCGTCACCATCGAGCGGGCGATGGCGGCGGCGGCCTCGGCGCCGTGGGCCTCGCGGACCAGGTGCAGGCACAGGTCGATTCCGGAGGCGACCCCGGCGGAGGTCCACAGCCCGGAGTCGGCCACGTAGAGGAGGTCCTCCTCGACCAGGATTCCGGGGTGGCGCGCGGCGAGCTGCGGGGCCAGCCACCAGTGGGTCACCGCGCGGCGGCCCTCCAGCAGCCCGGCCTCGGCGAGGATGAACGCCCCCGCGCACAGGGCGGCCACCGGGACCCCGCGGGCGTGCGCCTCCCGCAGGGCGGCGAGGACGGGCCCGGGCGACGGGTCGGCGGGCTCGGCCAGCGCCGGTACGACGACCAGGTCGGCCTCGGCGAGCCAGTCGAGCCCGCGGTCGGGGACCAGGGTCAGACCGCCGGGGAGCGGGATGGGGCGGCCCTGGTCCAGGGCGCACCGGCGCAGTTCGAAGGGCGGCACCCCCAGGCGGCTGCGGTCGGGTCCCCAGACCTCGGTGATGACGGCGAGGTCGAAGGCGCGGATGCCGGGCTGGACGACGATCGCGACGCGGTGCATGGCGGTGAGTCTGCCACGGGCGCCGCCATCCCTGCCAAGGTGGCAGGATCCCATCGGTTCGGGTCCCCGTAGCCGCTGTCGCGGGCCGTGGCCGCCGCCGAGGATGGAGCCATGACGAACACCGAGATCGACATTGCCGCGAACAGTGCCCTGCTGGTCATCGACGTGCAGAAGGGCTTCGACGACGCCTCCTTCTGGGGGCCGCGCAACAACCCGGCCGCCGAGGCGAACATCGCCGCGCTGATGGACGCCTGGCAGGAGACCGGCCGCCCGGTGGTGCTCGTACAGCACGCCTCGCGCCCCGGCTCCGTACTCGCCCCGGACCAGCCGGGACACGCCTTCAAGGACCTCGTCGCCGAGCGTGCGGGCAAGGAGTCCCTGCTGATCACCAAGACGGTGAACTCCGCCTTCTACGGCACCCCGGACCTGGCCGACTGGCTCACCGCCCAGGACGTCCGCCAGCTGGTCGTCGTGGGGATCCAGACCAACATGTGCGTGGAGACCACCGCCCGGATGGGCGGAAACCTCGGCTACGACGTCCTCGTACCCCTCGACGCCACCCACACCTTCGACCTCGCCGGCCCGGACGGACTGCACCTGACGGCCGACCAGCTCGCCACCGCCACCGCCGTCAACCTCCAGGGCGGCGGCTTCGCCCGCGTGGTCACCACGGACGAGCTGCTGGCGGCGGCCGGGGCGGCCGGGGCGGTCGTGTAGGTCCGCCGGGGCGGCCGCGGCGGGACCGGCCCGCGCACACCCCGTGACAAGGTGCACCCGTACGGGTGACAGGATTTTCGGCCAGCGCATCCCGGGCCGGGTGGGGGTGGCCGACCTGGTGGAGAACCGCATCGGCGGCTACGGGCAGGACCGGCCGGAACTGCGCGAGGTCCTCGAACTCGTAGCCCTGGGCCAGCCGTTGGAGTTCTCGTTGCTGCTAGGGCTGGCCGACGTACGGCTGGTGGAGGAGGCCGAGGCCCGCGGTCTGCTGACCGTGGCCGACGAGGGGCGGCGGACCTACGTGCGCATGGCCCATCCGCTGTACGCCGAAGTCGCCGCGGCGCGCTGCCCCAGGCTGCGGGGGCGCCGCCATCACCGGGCGCTGGTACGGGCGGTGGAGGCGGCCGGCGCGCGCCGCGCCGGGGACGCGCTGCGGCTGGCCGAGTGGCGGCTGGCCGGCGGCCTCACCGAGGACCCCGGGCCCCTGCTCGCCGGGGCGAGGGCCGCGTGGGCGGCGTACGACACCGCCGCGACCGTACGACTGGCCTCGGCGGCCCGCGACGCGGGCGGCGGAACCGGGGCCGCTCCCCGGCGGCGTGCACGCGGCGGGGGCGGGTGAACAGGCGCCGCCACCAGGGCGGGCGGGGGACCACCGGCGCGTCCGCGAGGGAGGCCCCGCAGCGGCGGCAGAACTTGCGGCTCGGCACGTTGCCGGCGCCGCACTGGCCGCAGATGAGCTCCCCCGGCCGCGGCGGCGCCTCCTGCGCCTCGGGGCGCCGCCGCACGGGCTCGGCGACGGGCACGCTCCCGGCGGCGGGCGGCTGGACCGCCCCCACAGGGGAGCCGTCGGGCGGCCGGGCCGGCCTGGGCGGCACGACGGGCGCGGGAGCCGGACGGGGGCCCGCCGCAGCCGCCGCGTCATTGCCCCACTCCAGGAACGCCCCGCAGTTCCCGCAGAACCGCTCCCCGGGCTCACAGCGGGTGCCGCACACCGTGCAGTTGGTCACCCGGCCATGCTCGCCACCACCCGGGCCGCGGACCAACCCCCGCCGGGGCACCCGCCCGGCACCCCACGCCTGCCCTTTCGGGCAACGGCAAAGCGCCACGGCAAAGCGCCAGGGCAAAGCGCCAGGGCAACACGAAGGCCCGGAACCCCGGTCGGGGGTTCCGGGCCTCGCAGTGCGCAGGCTCAGAGCACGTCGGCGGCGATGTTCGCCGCGACCTGCTCCAGCAGGGGACCGGCATGGGCGATGCACTTCGCCGTGTCCGGCTCGATCTCCGTCAGCGGGTACGCCCGGCGGATCCCGGCACCCTGGAGGGCCTCCTGGGTCAGCAGCAGGCGGCCGCAGACCGCGACGACCTCCTTGCCCGCCGCGCGGGCCGCGGCCGCGACACCGGCCGGGGCCTTGCCGTGCAGGGTCTGCTCGTCCAGCGAGCCCTCACCGGTGATGACCAGCGTGGCCCGCTCCAGCGCGGGGGCGAAGCCCAGTACCTCCAGCATCAGCTCGATGCCGGGGCGGAACGTCGCGCCGAGGAGCAGCGCCCCGTACCCGATGCCGCCCGCGCCACCGGCGCCCGGCGCCAGCGCGCACTCGGCCGCCTTCGCGCCGATCGACTTCTCCAGCACCACCGCGAAGTGCGCGAGCGCCGCGTCCAGCGTCGCCACGTCCTCGGGCGACGCCCCCTTCTGCGGGCCGTAGACCGCCGGAGCGCCCTTCGGACCCGTCAGCGGGTTGTCCACGTCGCTCGCCAGGACGAAGTCCACCTCCGCGAAGCGGGGGTCGATCCCGGAGAGGTCGGCCGAGGCCAGCCCGGCCAGGGCGCCGCCGCCCGGACCGACCGGTTCACCGTTCGCATCCAGGAACACCGCGCCCAGCGCGGCCAGCATGCCCGCGCCGCCGTCGGTGGTGGCGCTGCCGCCCACACCGAAGACGATCGAGCGCGCGCCCGCGTCCAGGGCGGCCTTCAGCAGCTCGCCGGAGCCGTAGGTGGTCGCCGTCAGCGGGGCGAAGACACCCGCCGGCAGCAGCTGCAGCCCGGAGGCCTCCGCCATCTCGACCACCGCGGTGCCCTCGCGCAGTGCGAAAGCGGCCGTGACCTGCTCGCCGAGGGGTCCGGTGACCCGTACCTCCCGGCGTTCGAACCCGGCCGCCACGGCGGCCGCGACCGTACCGTCACCGCCGTCCGCGACGGGGAGGGTCTCGATCTCCACGCCCGGTACGGCCCTGCGAAGGCCGGCCGTCACCCGCTCCGCGACCTGCACGGCCGTGAGCGAGCCCTTGAATTTGTCCGCGGCGATGAGCACGCGCGCGGTCTCAGTTACTGCTCCGTCCGTCACCTTGCTAATCCCTTGCTTTCGAACAGTGCAGTCGCGCCACCATGAGCCTATCCGGAGGATCCTCCTATGCCCATGGGTGGCCTGGGCCACACTCGGCGCGGCATCCCCGTAAATGGGTATATAAGCCCGCATAGTGTGGCCGCATGAGCACGGATTCACTGGAACAGGCACGTCCGGATCCCCCCGGCGGGGGGCCTGAAGGACCCGCCGAGGGCACTCCCGACCTCAGCGTGGTCCTCATCGGAGTGATCGCCGTGCTGGCCGTCGTCGCCTGGGCGGCCCTCGCCAAGGATTCCTTCGACACGGCGTCGAGCACCGCCCTGGCCTGGGTGCTGAACAACTTCGCCTGGCTGTTCGTGATCGCCGCCGACGTCTTCCTCGTCATGTGCGTCGTGCTGGCGATCAGCCGCTTCGGCCGCATCCGCCTGGGCGCGGACGACTCGGAACCGGAGTTCACCAACCTCGCCTGGATCGCGATGATGTTCAGCGCCGGCATGGGCATCGGCCTGATGTTCTTCGGGGTGGGCGAGCCGCTGACCCACTACCTGAAGCCGCCCCCCGCCTCCGGGGCGGCCCCCGGCACCGGGGACGCCGCGCGCGCCGCCCTGGACTACTCCTTCTTCCACTGGACCCTCACGCCCTGGGCGATCTACGGCATCGCCGGCCTGGCCCTCGCCTACGCGACCTTCCGCAAGGGCCGCGGCAACCGGCTCAGCTCCGCCTTCGTCCCGCTCATGGGCGAGCAGCGGGCCAACGGCCGGCCCGGCAAGGCCATCGACCTGCTCGCCGTCTTCGCGACCGTCTTCGGCACGGCCACCAGCCTCGGGCTCGGCGCGCTCCAGGTCGCCAGGGGCCTGAACATCACCACCGGCATCGAGGACTCCACCACCGTCGAGCTGGTCATCATCGCCTCGCTGTCGGCGGCCTTCGTGCTCTCCGCCTTCTCCGGCCTGAACAAGGGCGTCAAATGGCTGAGCACGATCAACGTCGTGCTCGCCGCGGTGCTGATGCTCTTCGTCTTCGTGCTCGGCCCGACCGTCTACGTCCTCGACGTGATCCCGGCGAGCGTCGGCAGCTACCTGCACAACCTGCTCCCCATGGCCACCAGCACCGGGGCGTTCACCGACAGCAAGTGGCTCGGCGCGTGGACGATCTTCTACTGGGCGTGGTGGCTGTCCTGGGCGCCGTTCGTCGGCACCTTCATCGCCCGCATCTCGCACGGCCGCACCATCCGTGAGTTCCTGATCGGCGTACTGCTGGTGCCCAGCGGCGCCACAGTCGTCTGGTTCTGCGTGATGGGCGGCACCGCCATCCGCCTCGATTCCACGGGCGCCGTCGACTTCGCCGCGAAGATCAAGGACGGGACGGAGGCCTCGCTCTTCGCGATGCTCGACGCCCTGCCGCTCGGCACGGTCACCTCCTGGGTGGCCATGGCCCTGGTGATGACGTACTTCGTCACCAGCGCCGACTCGGCGTCCCTCGTCATGGGCTCGCTCAGCAGCGGCGGCTCGCTGCACCCGCCCACCTGGCTCGTCGTCACCTGGGGCGTGCTGATGGCCGCCGTGGCCGCCGTCCTGCTCGTCGCGGGCGGCCTGAAGTCCCTCCAGACGGCCACCATCCTGGTCGCGCTGCCCTTCGTGCTCGTGATGCTGCTGCTCTGCTGGGCCCTGGTGAAGGAGCTGCGCGAGGACCCCGGCGCGGGCCCGGCCCGCCACCACGCCCTGCACGGGATGCGGGACGCGGTCAAGGCGATGGTCGGCGACGCCGTCACCGAGCAGGGCCCGGCGCGCCACCCCAGGCTGCGACGGCTCGCCGAGTCCAAGGGCCAGGGCCGCGAGAACGGCGGCCCCGGACCCGGTGGCCCCGAGGCGTGATCCCCGGCCTCCCCGTGCATCTGGGTAGGGTTGCCGCGTGACCACCACGGATGACTACGCCACGTACATCGCGAGCCTGCCCCGGGTGCTGGCCGGCGCCGCCGCGCTCTACCGGGACGCCGAGGGCCGGGTGCTGCTCGTCGAGCCCAACTACCGCGAGGGCTGGACCCTGCCGGGCGGCACCGTCGAGTCGGACGAGGGCGAGTCCCCGCGTACGGCCGCCCGCCGCGAGAGCGCCGAGGAGATCGGCATCGACGTACCGCTCGGCCGGCTGCTCGCCGTCGACTGGACGCTGGGTTCCGCCCGGCCGCCGCTGGTCGCGTACGTCTACGACGGCGGCGTACTCGACGCGGCGCAGCTCGCCGCCGTCACGCTCCAGGAGGAGGAGCTGACCTCGTGGCGGCTCGTCGAGCCGGCCGAGCTCACCGCCTACCTCCCCGGCTCCCTCGGCCTGCGTACCGCGGAGGCGTACCGGGTCCTGGAATCCGGCGAGGGCACGGCGGAGCTGGAGAACGGGCGACGCCCGGCAGGGCTCTGAGGCCCTGCCGGAAGACCCGGTCAGGACCCAGGCCCTGTCAGGACCCCCCGATTATCCGGCGCCTACATCGAGCAGGACAGAATTCAGCAGATGATCACGATGTACGCCTGGCCCAGCACCGCCGACGGGCCCGACGCCCTCCCGATGGTCCACTTCACCACCGAAGAGCAGGCCGGCGGCGAGGTGACCCCCGACGGAGTGCCGGTCTGGCTGTTCGACACCGCGATACGCGACGGCGGCTGGGCCCAGTTCACCGACTTCGACGGCTGGTCCGTGCCCGCGGCCGGCTGGCAGGCCTTCTACCGCCGCGAGGACGACCTCCTCGCCGTCACCGGCCCCGGTTCCTGTGAAGGCTGGTACCAGGGCACCCTCGGCGCCGACGGCGACTGGGTCGCGGCGGCCGCCACCCAGCAGAGCGTGGTCCTGCTCGCCGCCCCCGTCCAGCACCCGTCCCTGTTCGGCTACGCCGTGGAGGCCGGCGCCGCCTTCGCCCTGCTGGTGCCGCTGATGGTGGTCTGACCGATCTCAGCGCTGCCGGCCTCGAAGGCCAGCAGCCGCACCTTGCGCTCCACGCCGCCGCCGTAGCCGGTCATGCCGCCCGAGGCCCCGATCACCCGGTGGCACGGCACGATGATGCCGACCGGGTTCTTCCCGTTGGCCAGGCCCACCGCGCGGGAGGCGCTCGGCTTGCCCAGCTTCGCGGCGAGCTCCCCGTACGACCACGTCTGCCCGTAGGGGATCCGTACGAGCTGGTCCCACACGCTGCGCTGGAACGCGGTGCCCTCCAGCCGCACCGGCAGGTCGAACTCGATGAGCTCCCCGGCGAAGTACGCGGCCAGCTGCCGGGCCACTTCCGGGAACGGCGCCTCGCCGGGGGCGACCCGCTCGCCGAAGGACTCCTCGGCGGGACGGTGGCGCTGCCCGGTCATGTACAGGCCACTGAGGACGCCGTCGGAGGCGACCAGGGTGAGCGGACCGTAGGGGCTGTCGACGACGGTGTGCTGCTTGCTGCTGCTGTTCATGGTCTCGCATGCCTCTCAGACGGGCAGGTGGTTGATGGCGTGGTCGTCGGTGGCCCACAGGTACTGGACGGCGTACGCGCGCCAGGGCCGCCAGCCGGCCGCCCGGGCCGTCAGCGCCACGGGCGTGGACGGCAGCCCGAGCTCCTTGGCGGCCCGCCGGACCCCCAGATCGGACGGCAGGAACGCGTCCGGGTCGCCCAGCGCCCGCATCGCGATCACCTCGGTGGTCCACGGCCCGAAGCCGGGCAGCGCGTTCAGCCGCGCACGGGCGGCCTCCCAGTCGCTGTCGATGCCGAGCGGGAGCGAGCCGTCGGCCAGCGCCGAGACCAGCGTGGTCAGGGTGGTCCGCCGGGTGCGGGGCAGGGCCAGGGACTGCGGATCCAGCCCGGCCAGTGCCTGCGGGGACGGGAACAGGTGCGTCAGACCGCCCTCCGGGTCCGGATCGGCGACGGGCTCGCCGTGGGCCGTGACCAGCCGGGCCGCGTGGGTGCGTGCGGCCGCGGTGGACACCTGCTGGCCGAGGACGGCGCGTACGGCGAACTCCGCCGCGTCGACCGTACGGGGCACCCGGCGCCCCGGGGCCTTGTCCACGAGCGGGGCCAGCAGCGGGTCGCCGCGCAGCTGCTCGTCGACCGCCTCGGGGTCGGCGTCGAGATCGAGCATCCAGCGGCAGCGGCTGATGGCGATCGTGAGGTCGCGCAGATCGGTCAGCGCGAGCTGGCAGCCGATGTGGTCGGGCTGCGGCGTGAGCGAGACGACGCCGGTGCCGTACGGGAGCCTCAGCGTCCGGCGGTATGCCCCGGCCCGCCACTCCTCCACGCCGGGCACGGCCGTGGCGGCGAGGTGTCCGAAGAGGTTGTCGGGGTTGAGCGGGGCCCGGTAGGGCAGCCGGAGCGCGATCGTCCCGGGGACTTTGGGGTGATGGCGGCCCGCCTTCTCGGCCCGCTGCCGGAGCTCGCCGGGGGCGAGGGCGAAGACCTCGCGGACGGTGTCGTTGAAGGTGCGGATGGAGGAGAAGCCGGCGGCGAAGGCCACGTCGCCCATGGGCAGCTCGGAGGTCTCGATGAGCAGCCGGGCGGTCTGGGCGCGCTGCGCCCGGGCGAGGGCGAGGGGGCCGGCTCCGAGCTCCGCGTTCAGCTGCCGCTCCACCTGGCGGGTGGAGTACCCGAGACGGGCGGCCAGCCCGGGCACGCCCTCGCGGTCGACGACGCCGTCCTGGATGAGCCGCATGGCGCGTGCCACGGCGTCGGCCCGTGCGTTCCACTCGGGCGAACCGGGGCTGGTGTCGGGCCGGCACCGCTTACAGGCCCGGAACCCGGCCTGCTGGCAGGCGGCGGCACTGGGCAGGAAGGTCATGTTCTCGACCTTGGGCGGCACGGCGGGGCAACTGGGCCGGCAGTAGATCCGCGTGGTCAGCACCGCGGTGAAGAACCACCCGTCGAAGCGGGCGTCCTTCGACTGCACGGCTCTGACGCAGCGATCGGTGTCGGTGTACATGGCTCCAGCATCCCGGCCGCCGTGCCCCCGGGCTGGCGGTTTTCCGACATCAAGGCTACCGCCGCGCCAGCCGCATCCAGCTGCGGCCCCGCGGACGCGAAAGGGCCCCCGCGCCTGTTCGGCGGCGGGGGCCCTTCGTACGGCTACGGCTACGGGACCTGCGTGGCCCGCGCCTCACGGCGGTTGTGGCGGAACGTGTTCGCCCGACGCGTCGTGGCGAACAGCGGAATCGTCGCCGCCAGAGCGATCTGCAGCGCACAGCCCGTCTGGAGCAGCAGCTGACCACCGGGCGCGTCGAACGCCCAGGCCGCCAGCAGCCCCATCGCCCCGACGATCCAGCTCAGCATCGCCACCGCGAGGACACCCCGCGGCTTGGGGTACTCGACCCGGCTCACCATCAGCCACGCCACCCCGATGATCGCCAGCAGCGTCGGGACGAACGGCAGCTCCAGCAGCACGATCGAGACGACCGTCAGCGCGCCGAAGGGGCTCGGCATGCCCTGGAACATGCCGTCCTTCATCGTCACGCAGCTGAATCTCGCCAGCCTGAGCACGACCGCGAGCAGCACCACGATCGCCGCCAGCGCCGACATCTTCTGGTGCGCGTCCACGGCGACCATGCCGTAGACGAGCACGAAGTACGCCGGGGCGAGCCCGAAGCTGATCAGGTCGGACAGGTTGTCCAGCTCCGCGCCCATCGGCGAGCTGCGCAGCTTGCGGGCCACGATGCCGTCGAAGAGGTCGAAGACCGCGGCGAGCAGCATCAGTATCACGGCCGTCGCGGCGCTGCTGCGGGCCATGCCCGACTCGCCGCTGCCGGTGAGGTGCGGGATGAGGATCCCGGTGGTGGTGAAGTACACCGCCATGAATCCGCACGTCGCGTTACCGAGCGTGAGGGTGTCCGCTATCGACAGCCGCAGTGACAGCGGCATGTCGTCCTCGGCGGACTCCTCCTGCGATGCCTCGGGCACCCAGCCCGCGGCGGGAGTCTCAGGGTCAGTCACGGTCAATTCGGGTCACCCCCGCGGTGGTGGCCTGACCGACCTCGACCGCGACCTCGACGCCCTCCGGGAGGTAGATGTCGACGCGCGAGCCGAATCGGATCAGACCGATGCGTTCGCCCTGCTCCACCTTGGTGCCGGCCGGCAGGTACGGGACGATCCGGCGCGCCACGGCGCCGGCGATCTGCACCATCTCGATGTCGCCGAGCTCGGTGTCGAAGTGCCAGACGACGCGCTCGTTGTTCTCGCTCTCCTTGTTGAACGCCGGGACGAACCCGCCGGGGATGTGCTCCACGGACGTCACCGTGCCCGCGAGGGGCGCGCGGTTGACGTGGACGTTCAACGGGCTCATGAAGATCGCGACCCGGGTCCGCCCGTCCTTCCACGGCATGATGCTCTGCACCACTCCGTCGGCGGGCGAGATGACACGGCCCTGAGCGATCTCACGCTCGGGGTCGCGGAAGAACCACAGCATGCCCGCCGCGAGCGCGGTGGCGGGCACGGCCGCCGCGGCCCAGCGTCCGGACTTGCGGGCCCGGGTGAGGCTGAGCGCCGCGGTGGCGACGGTCGGCAGGAGCCACGGCGATGCTCCGCGCGCGAGGCGTACGCCAAGGAGGCTGTCGCGAGGTGCAGAGGTTTGGCTGTGGGGCATGGATGACCTTCGTAGCGGGTGATGCCGCGCCGTAAACGGGGGGACGGGACGGCGGCTTTACTGGAATGCTATCGGTTGCGCGCAACAACTGGGCAAGCCAGAAGCCGAGTCGATGACCTCCGACCAGTGACTGCTAGTGACTCTTTTGCGGAAAATCACTGGAGGATTCGCCGCAAAAGGGACTTTCAGCCCTGGAGACGGTACTCCTCGAGCAAGCGTCGCCCAATGATCATTTTCTGGATCTCGGCGGTACCTTCACCGATCAGCAGCATCGGGGCCTCCCGGTAGAGGCGCTCGATCTCGTACTCCTTCGAGAAGCCGTAGCCACCGTGGATACGGAAGGCGTCCTCCACGACCTCCTTGCAGTACTCGGAGGCGAGGTACTTCGCCATCCCTGCTTCGAGGTCGTTTCGTTCCCCGGAGTCCTTTTTGCGTGCTGCATTGACCATCATCGCATGGGCCGCTTCGACCTTGGTAGCCATTTCGGCCAGCTTGAACTGGATCGCCTGGTGCTCGGCGATGGCCTTGCCGAAAGTGTGACGTTGCTGGGCATAAGAGACACCCAGCTCGAAGGCACGCTGTGCGACGCCGCAGCCACGGGCCGCCACGTTGACGCGGCCGACCTCGACCCCGTCCATCATTTGGTAAAACCCTCGGCCCGTCTGGCCGCCGAGGACCCGATTGGCCGGAATGCGCAGTCCGTCCATGATCAGCTCGGTCGTGTCGACGCCCTTGTAGCCCATCTTGTCGATCTTGCCCGGGATCGTCAGGCCCGGACGGACCTCACCGAAGCCCGGCTCCTTCTCGACGAGGAAGGTCGTCATCGACTTGTGGGGGGCCGTGCCCTCCGGGTGTCCTTCGTCACTGCGGACGAGGACGGCCACCAGCGTGGAGGTGCCGCCGTTGGTCAGCCACATCTTCTGGCCGTTCAGGACGTACTCGTCCCCGTCCTTCACCGCCTTGGACGTGATGGCCGACACGTCGGAGCCGAGACCCGGCTCGGACATCGAGAACGCGCCGCGCACCTCGCCCAGCGCCATGCGCGGGAGGAAGTGGTCCTTCTGCTCCTGCGTTCCGTGCTGCTTGAGCATGTACGCCACGATGAAGTGGGTGTTGATGATGCCCGAGACGGACATCCAGCCACGCGCTATCTCCTCGACGCACAGCGCGTAGGTGAGCAGCGACTCACCCAGGCCGCCGTACTCCTCGGGGATCATCAGCCCGAAGAGGCCGAGCTCCTTGAGCCCGTCGACGATCTCCTGCGGGTACTCGTCGCGGTGCTCCAGCTGGGTCGCGACCGGGATGATCTCCTTGTCGACGAACTCCCGGACGGTCTTGAGGATCTCCCGCTGGACTTCGTTGAGCCCGGCGGTCTGGGCGAGTCGGGCCATGGCTACTTCCCCTGTTCCTTCAGCGTGGGCCGGCCGGGCTGCTCGCCGCCGCGCTCCTTGATGTACGTCTCGGTCGGGACCATCACCTTGCGCCGGAAGACGCAGACGAGGGTGCCGTCCTGCTTGTAGCCCTTGGTCTCCACGTACACGATCCCGCGGTCGTTCTTCGACTTCGACGGGGTCTTGTCGAGGACCGTGGTCTCGCCGTACAGGGTGTCGCCGTGGAAGGTCGGCGCCACGTGCCGCAGGGACTCGATCTCCAGGTTGGCGATGGCCTTCCCGGAGACGTCCGGGACGGACATGCCCAGCAGCAGCGAGTAGATGTAGTTGCCCACGACCACGTTCTTGCCGAAGTCGGTCGTGTTCTCGGCGTAGTTGCTGTCCATGTGCAGCGGGTGGTGGTTCATGGTCAGCAGACAGAAGAGGTGGTCGTCGTACTCCGTGACCGTCTTCCCGGGCCAGTGCTTGTAGACCGCGCCGACCTCGAACTCTTCGTAAGTGCGTCCGAACTGCATCGGGATCAGGCCTCCGGGATCTCGAACTTGGTGGTGCGCTCCATGCCCGCGGCGCGGCCCTTGCCCGCGATGACCAGGGCCATCTTGCGGCTGGCCTCGTCGATCATCTCGTCGCCGAGCATCGCGGAGCCCTTCTTGCCGCCGGCCTCCGAGGTGCACCAGTCGTACGCGTCGAGGATGAGCTCGGCGTGGTCGTAGTCCTCCTGGGAGGGGGAGAAGACCTCGTTGGCCGCGTCGACCTGGCCGGGGTGCAGGACCCACTTGCCGTCGAAGCCGAGGGCGGCGGCGCGGCCGGCCACCTCGCGGTACGCGTCCACGTCGCGGATCTGGAGGAAGGGGCCGTCGATGGCCTGGAGGTTGTGCGTACGGGCCGCCATCAGGATCCGCATCAGGATGTAGTGGTAGGCGTCCGCGCCGTAGCCGGGCGGCTGCATGCCCACGACCAGCGTCTTCATGTTGATCGAGGCCATGAAGTCGGCCGGCCCGAAGATGATCGTCTCCAGGCGGGGCGAGGCGGCGGCGATGGCGTCGACGTTCACCAGGCCCTTGGCGTTCTCGATCTGCGCCTCGATGCCGATCTTGCCGACCTCGAAGCCCATGGTCTTCTCGATCTGGGTCAGGAGGAGGTCCAGGGCCACGACCTGCTGGGCGTCCTGGACCTTCGGCAGCATGATGCAGTCGAGGTTCTGGCCGGCGCCCTCGACGACCGTGATGACGTCGCGGTACGTCCAGTGGGTGGTCCAGTCGTTGACGCGCACCACGCGGGTCTTGCCGGTCCAGTCGCCGTTGTTCAGCGCGTCCACGATGGTGTGGCGGGCGCCTTCCTTGGCGAGCGGCGCGCAGGCGTCCTCCAGGTCGAGGAAGACCTGGTCGGCCGGCAGGCCCTGGGCCTTCTCCAGGAAGCGCGGGTTCGAACCCGGCACCGCGAGGCAGGAACGGCGCGGGCGAAGACGGTTGACCGGGTGGACGGGCGTGGTCATGCGGGGACCTCCGTGCTTGCAAGGTTTGCGGTGTCGTGAAGGGGGTGGAGCTTGTTCGCTTTGCGGATCTCGTCGACGATACGGCCGATGATCTCGGTGATGCCGAAGTCCTTGGGGGTGAAGACGGCGGCGACTCCGGCCGCCTTGAGTGTGACGGCGTCCGCGTTCGGAATGATGCCGCCGACGATGACGGGAATGTCACCCGCCCCCGCCGCACGCAGGCGTTCCAGGACATCCGGGACGAGCGCGCAGTGCGAACCGGACAGGATGGACAGTCCCACGCAGTGCACGTCCTCGGCCAGCGCCGCCGACGAGATCTCCTCCGGTGTCAGCCGGATGCCCTGGTAGACCACCTCGAAGCCCGCGTCACGGGCCCGTACGGCGATCTGCTCGGCGCCGTTGGAGTGCCCGTCCAGGCCGGGCTTGCCGACCAGCAGGCGCAGCCGGCCCGAGCCGAGCTCGTCGGCCGTACGGGCCACCTTCGCGCGGACCTCGTGCATCGGCGTACCGGGCTCGGCGGTGACGGCCACCGGGGCGGAGGAGACCCCGGTCGGGGCGCGGAACTCGCCGAAGACCTCGCGGAGCGCCGTCGACCACTCGCCGGTGGTGACACCGGCGCGGGCGCACTCCAGGGTGGCTTCCATCAGGTTCTCGGTGCCGGCCGCCGCCTCCTTGAGACGGTCCAGGGCCTGACGGGTGGTGGGGAAGACGAAGGGATCGCCGTTGCCCTGCCGGTCCGAGGACTCCTCGCGCTCGGCGCGCCAGCGGCCGATGCGCTCGACGGTCAGCGCCTCCACCGCCCCGTCCACCGTCATGATCGCGCCGTCCAGGTCGGCGGTGAGCGGGTTCTCCTCGGTCTGCTGGAAGCAGTTGACGCCGACGATCTTGTCCTCGCCGGCCTCGATCCGGGCGCGCCGCTCGGCGTGCGAGGAGACCAGCTGGGACTTGAGGTAGCCGGACTCGACGGCCGCCATCGCGCCGCCCATCTCCTGGATCCGGTCGATCTCGGCGAGGCACTCGGCGACCAGGGACTCGACCTTGGCCTCGATCACGTGCGAGCCCGCGAAGATGTCCTCGTACTCCAGCAGGTCGCTCTCGAGCGCGAGCACCTGCTGGATGCGCAGCGACCACTGCTGGTCCCAGGGCCGGGGCAGGCCCAGCGCCTCGTTCCAGGCCGGCAGCTGCACGGCGCGGGCGCGGGCGTCCTTGGAGAGGGTGACCGCCAGCATCTCCAGGACGATGCGCTGGACGTTGTTCTCCGGCTGCGCCTCGGTCAGGCCGAGGGAGTTGACCTGGACGCCGTAGCGGAAGCGGCGCTGCTTGTCGTTCTCGATGCCGTACCGCTCGCGGGTGACCTTGTCCCAGATGCGGCCGAAGGCGCGCATCTTGCACATCTCCTCGATGAAGCGGACGCCCGCGTTCACGAAGAAGGAGATACGGGCGACCACCTCGCCGAAGCGCTCCTCGGGCACCTGGCCCGAGTCGCGCACCGAGTCCAGCACGGCGATCGCGGTGGACATCGCGTACGAGATCTCCTGGACCGGGGTGGCCCCCGCCTCCTGGAGGTGGTACGAGCAGATGTTGATCGGGTTCCACTTCGGGATGTGGTTGACCGTGTACGCGATCATGTCCGTCGTCAGGCGGAGCGAGGGTCCCGGCGGGAAGACGTGCGTCCCGCGCGAGAGGTACTCCTTGACGATGTCGTTCTGAGTGGTGCCCTGGAGCTGCGAGATGTCCGCACCCTGCTCCTCGGCGGCCACCTGGTAGAGCGCCAGCAGCCACATGGCGGTGGCGTTGATCGTCATCGAGGTGTTCATCTGCTCCAGGGGGATGTCCTGGAACAGCCGCCGCATGTCGCCCAGATGGGAGACCGGGACCCCGACCCGGCCCACCTCGCCGCGGGCGAGGATGTGGTCCGGGTCGTAGCCGGTCTGCGTCGGCAGGTCGAAGGCGACCGACAGGCCGGTCTGGCCCTTGGCGAGGTTGCGGCGGTACAGCTCGTTGGACGCCTCGGCCGTGGAGTGGCCGGCGTACGTCCGCATGAGCCACGGACGGTCTTTCTGGCGCTCTGTCATCTCAGGCTGTCCCTTTGGCCTTTGAACGGTCTCAGACGATTCAGACGTTGCGGAAGCGGTTGATCGCGTCGAGGTGCGTGGCGCGCATCTCGTGGTCGCGCACGCCTAGGCCCTCCTCGGGGGCCAGCGCGAGGACGCCGACCTTGCCCTGGTGGAGGTTGCGGTGGACGTCGTACGCGGCCTGGCCGGTCTCCTCGAGGGAGTAGACCCTGGACAGCGTGGGGTGGATCTTGCCCTTGGCGACCAGGCGGTTGGCCTCCCACGCCTCGCGGTAGTTCGCGAAGTGCGAGCCGATGATCCGCTTGAGCGACATCCACAGGTAGCGGTTGTCGTACTCGTGCATGTAGCCCGAGGTCGAGGCGCAGGTGGTGATGGTGCCGCCCTTGCGGGTGACGTAGACGCTCGCGCCGAAGGTCTCGCGGCCGGGGTGCTCGAAGACGATGTCGATGTCCTCGCCGCCGGTCAGCTCGCGGATGCGCTTGCCGAAGCGCTTCCACTCCTTCGGGTCCTGGGTGTGCTCGTCCTTCCAGAACTTGTAGCCCTCGGCGTTGCGGTCGATGATCGAGGTCGCGCCCATCGCCCGGCAGATGTCCGCCTTCTGCTCGCTGGAGACGACACAGATCGGGTTGGCGCCGCCGGCCAGCGCGAACTGGGTGGCGTAGGAGCCGAGGCCGCCGCTCGCGCCCCAGATCAGGACGTTGTCGCCCTGCTTCATGCCGGCGCCGTTGCGGGAGACCAGCTGGCGGTAGGCGGTGGAGTTGACCAGGCCGGGGGAGGCGGCCTCCTCCCAGCTGAGGTGGTCCGGCTTGGGCATCAGCTGGTTCGACTTGACGAGTGCGATCTCCGCCAGGCCGCCGAAGTTGGTCTCGAAGCCCCAGATGCGCTGCTCGGGGTCGAGCATCGTGTCGTTGTGGCCGTCGGAGGACTCCAGCTCGACCGACAGGCAGTGGGCGACGACCTCGTCGCCGGGCTGCCAGGCGTTGACGCCGGGGCCGGTGCGCAGCACGACGCCCGCGAGGTCGGAGCCGATGATGTGGTACGGCAGGTCGTGGCGCTTGGTGAGCTCCGACAGGCGCCCGTAGCGCTCCAGGAAGCTGAAGGTGGACACCGGCTCGAAGATCGAGGTCCACACGGAGTTGTAGTTGACCGAGGAGGCCATGACGGCCACCAGGGCCTCGCCCGGGCCGAGTTCCGGCACCGGGACCTGGTCGAGGTGCAGCGACTTGCGCGGGTCCTTCTCGCGCGTCGTGAGCCCCGCGAACATCTCCGTCTCGTCCTTGTGCACGGTGATCGCGCGGTACGAGTCGGGCAGCGGCAGGGCCGCGAAGTCTGCGGCGGTGGCGGACTGCGACTGAATCGCGTCCAGGATGTCCTTCACGGTAGAGCCTCCGGCTTAGCGCTGATGAGGGTGCGCTGAGGGATACGCGGGTGCGTGGAGCGGGTGTGGTGTGTGTGCCGTCGGTTCGGCGGAGCGGTGGTGCTGGCGCGCCTGTGGTGGGGCGAGCGGGAGCCTGGTGACGCAGGCATCCGGGGCGCGTTCCGAGCCGAGTGGGCGAGGGCCGCGGGGACATCCGGACGAGATTCAACGTATGGCACCCCGTGTCACCCGGCAAGGCACCGCGTGCCAAAAGTTTCTCTCATTTGCCGATTGACCTGCGCACATGAGCCATGATCGATCAGAGTTACCCGCGAGTAGGGGCAAGCCGGACAAACAAAGAGGGCCGCCCCCGAGACGGGGGCGGCCCTCTGTGACGAGGATCGCTACTTGTTGCGCAGTGCCTCTTCGATGGTCCGCATGACCTCGTCGAGCGGGGCGTCCGTGCGGGCCACCGCGACCAGCACCTCGCCCTGGGTGCGGACCGCGGCCGGCGCGGCCGGCGCGGTGGTCAGGGTGCGGCCCGCGCCGATCCCCGAACCGAAGGTCTTCCGTACGATCGAGAAGGCGTGGTCCAGCTGCGCCTCCACGTCCCCCTGGCCGCCCGCCCGCAGCCAGCGCCGCAGCACGTGGTTGTGGGCGGTCACCACCGCGGAGGCGGCCACCTCGGCCAGCAGGGGGTCGTCGTTGCCGTCGTGGTGGTCCTGCTCGTCGAAGTGGGCCAGCAGGTAGCGCGTGAAGAGCCGCTCGTACCGGGCCACCGAGGCGATCTCCCGCTCCCGCAGCGCCGGCACCTCGCGGGTCAGCCGGTAGCGCTCCACCGACACCGCGGGCGAGGCGGCGTACATCTTCATGACTTCCTTGATCCCCCGGCACACCGTGTCGAGCGGGTGCTCGTGCGCCGGGGCCACGTCGAGGACGGCCTCGGCGCGGGTCAGGGTGTCGTCGTGGTCCGGGAAAATCGCCTCTTCCTTGGACCGGAAGTGCCGGAAGAAGGTCCGCCGGGCCACGCCCGCGGTCGCGGCGATCTCGTCGACCGTCGTCGCCTCGTACCCCTTGGTCGCGAACAGCTCCATCGCGGCCGCCGCGAGCTCACGGCGCATTTTGAGCCGCTGCGCGGCCGCCTTGGTGCCGGCCGGGGTCTCCGGAGCGTCGGAGGACGAAGAGGCGCGGGGCGAGGTCTTGGCGGGCTGGGACATAGAGCGAAAGTACTTCATTCGCGCAGGAGAGCGCGCCTGAGGGGGGTGGGACGGGGATGGATGCGGGGGAGAGCCCGCACTGGGCTCGGGAGGGTCAGTCCGCCGTGAGGGTCCGGCGGACCCGAGCAGCCCTCCCCACGCATCCGGCTCTTGGGCCCGCGGCTCACCGACGGGCGTACTCACGGAATCCGCGGCCGGTCTTCCGGCCCAGGCAGCCCGCCGCCACCAGGTGCTCCAGCAGCGGGGACGGGGCCAGGCCCGGGTCGCGGAACTCCTTGTGGAGGACCTGCTCGATGGCCAGCGAGACGTCCAGGCCGACCACGTCGAGGAGCTCGAAGGGCCCCATCGGGTAGCCGCCGCCCAGCTTCATCGCCGCGTCGATCTGGTCGAGGCTGGCGTAGTGCTGCTCGACCATCTTGATCGCGTTGTTGAGGTACGGGAACAGCAGCGCGTTCACGATGAAGCCCGCCCGGTCCCCGCAGTCCACCGGGTGCTTGCGCACCTTCGAGCAGATCCCGCGGACCGTCGCGTGCACGTCGTCGGCCGTCAGCACGGTCCGGACCACCTCGACCAGCTTCATCGCCGGGGCCGGGTTGAAGAAGTGCATGCCGATCACGTCCTCGGGACGCGACGTGGCACGGGCGATCGCGATCACCGGCAGCGAGGACGTGGTCGTCGCCAGCACCGCGCCGGGCTTGCAGACCTTGTCCAGGGACGCGAACAGCTCCTGCTTGACCACCAGGTTCTCGGCGACCGCCTCGACCGCCAGGTCCACGTCCGCGAAGGCGTCCAGCGAACCGGCCGGAGTGATCCGCCCCAGCGTCAGGTCGGCCGCCTCCTGGGTCAGCCGGCCCTTGGCCACCGCACGGCCGAGTGACTTGGCGATCGCGGCCTTCGCCGCGTCCGCCTTCTCCTGGCTGCGCGCGGCCAGCACCACGTCGAAGCCCGACTGCGCGAAGACCTGCGCGATACCGCTGGCCATGGTGCCCGAGCCGGCCACGCCGACCGAGGTGACCGGGCGGCCCGCGCCGAGCCCGGCGTCGGCCGCCGGGGTCAGGGCGTCGGCGACGATCGCCGAGCTGCCGGCCTGCGCGTACGTGTAGAACCCGCGGCCCGACTTCTGCCCGGTCAGGCCCGCCTCGGCGAGGTGGCCGAGGATCGGGGCCGGGGCGTGCAGCCGGTCGCCGGAGGAGGCGTACATGGCCTCCAGGACGGTCCGCGCGGTGTCCACACCGATCAGGTCCAGCAGCGCGAGCGGCCCCATCGGCAGGCCGCAGCCAAGCCGCATCGCCGCGTCGATGTCCTCGCGGGAGGCGTACTTCGACTCGTACATCGCGGCGGCCTGGTTGAGGTAGCCGAAGAGCAGGCCGTCGGCGACGAAGCCGGGGCGGTCGCCCACGGCAACCGGCTCCTTGCCGAGCTCGCGGGCCAGCGCGGTGACGGCCTCGACGGCGGTCGGGGCGGTCAGCACGCAGGAGACCACCTCGACCAGCTTCATCGCCGGGGCCGGATTGAAGAAGTGCAGGCCGAGCACACGCTCGGGGCGCTGCGACTCGGCGGCCATGCGGGTCACCGACAGGGCGTTGGTGCCGGTGGCCAGGATCGTGTCGGGCCGCACGACCGCGTCGAGCTCGCGGAAGACCTGCTGCTTGAGTTCGTAGGTCTCGGGGACGACCTCGATGACGAGGTCGGCGTCGGCGGCCGCGCTCAGCTCGGAGTAGGTACGGAACCGGGCGAGCACGTCCGCGCGCTCCTGCTCGGTGAGCAGCTCCCGGGTCACGGAACGCGCCGTGGAGGCCGCGAGGGCGGCGGTGGCCCGGGCGGCGGCGGTGTCGCTGACGTCGATGCCGATGACCTCGCGGCCGGACCGGGCGAGCACCTCGGCGATGCCGGTGCCCATGGTGCCGAGGCCGACGACGGCGATGGTCTGGAGGGTGGACTGACTGGACGTGGACGGACGGTCCATCGCGGGACTCCAGTGGAAGAGGGTGACGACTGAGGGTGGCCCGGCGCGCGGCGCACGGTTCGCGGCCGGCGGGCTGATGCGGAAGATCGCACGCAGTGCCCGAAGGGGCGGAGAGCGGCGGGCCCTGTCCCGGGGCCACGCCGTGGGTCGTGCAAGTGCGCCGTGTATACGTCGCACGTCATACGTCGTACAGAACCGACTGGCACGAGGCGGCTGCGTCACCAGGCCGTCCCCGTACGTGTTGGAGCGACAGTAACCCGCCGGTAACTGGTGCGCCAGAGTGCGGAGATGTGACCTGTACCGCCCAAATGTACCGATCATCGATCATCGATCATCAATCACTGCGAACGGACCGTGGCGGCGGCCGCACCCGCCTAGGGTGGCCGGGTGAACGACGTGCTGGAGCGCCTGCGGGCGGAGGCCGGGCAGTCGGCCAAGGCGGAGTACGAGGTGCTGCTGGCGGCGCCGCCGGACGCCCTCGCGGCCTCCCTGACCTCGGCCGGGCTGCCCCTGTGGGCCCGCGAACTGGCCGCGTACCGGCTGGGCCTGGGCGGCGACGCCCGCGCCTTCGAGCCGCTGGTGCTGCTGCTCAACCACCGCGACCCGCCGCGCTGCGCCGCCGCCGCCGAGGCGCTGGCCGTGCTGGGCGACCGGCGCACCGCCCGGGCCGCGGCGGCCCTGGCGACCAACGGGCTCCGCACCGCCTACGCCCTGCAGCCGGTCCGGCTGCTCACCGCGCTACGGGCCCCGGAATCGGCCCCGGCGCTGATCAGCACCCTGTCGCGGCTGCTCGCGCCGAACGACCCGTACTGGCGGGTCGCCCTGGCCTGCGTGGAGGGCCTCGGCGCCCTGGCCGACCCCCGAGCCCGCGAGACCCTGACCCGCGCCCAGTCCCACCCCCGCCTCGCCCTGGCGGCGACGAAGGCCCTGCGCAACCTGCCGTGACGGCTCGCGGATACGCGAACGGGGCAGCCCGCCGAAGAAACGGCGGACTGCCCCGGGTCCCGGGTCAGGACGGAGAGATCTCCCGGTCAGCGCCCAAGCGCTGATCGAAGTAGGTCACCTTCCAGGCGGGACCGAGTTCCGCAGCGAGTTGCCGGGCAAGCACCTCGCCGGTCTGTGCGAATTCCTCCGCGGCTTCGTCGCTGGAGAATCCGGACAGTCTGGGGTCGTCCAGACACAGGGTTGCGTCGTATGCGTCAGCCCATTCGTCCAGCTTTTCGGCCAGCTCCGGCGTCAGCCCCAGAATCGGATCGTTCGGTGCCAGGTCACCGGAATTCTGACCCTTGAGCCAGAGCGGGTGGCATTCGTAATCGGCCAGGACGCGAATGGCCTGGGTGTCAATGTTCAGGATCCGCTGCCCCTCATGTTCGCCCCCACGATGAAGCCATTGTTCCCGGTGGTGACCGCGACGGTCTGAGTCTTGCCCTTGTAGACTACCTCGTAGATCGGCCGGCCCTTCCCCTTCCCCTGGTAACCGACAACCTTTCCTTCGGTGACGGCCTTGATGAGGAATCCCGGAATGTCTTCCTCGGGAATGCCGGCCTTGGCGAATTCCTCGCCGTGATTCATCACGTGCTGAAGTCCGGCCCGAGCGTCGCCCGTCTCCAGGAATACGATCTTTCCGTCGGAGGTCCGACCGGCGGCGACCACATTCTCGCGCGAGAACTTGGTGCCGTTCTCAGCGAGCTCATCGAGCAGCTTGGGGTTGAGCAGATCGTCCGCGGCGTTCGCGGCCTTCTTGAAGCGAGAAGCGGCGATCATGGCTTCGACGCCTTCGTAGCCCCACTTGACGACCTTGATGCCCTTGCCGACGGGGATCACGCCGACGATGGCCATGGCGCAGCCGCCCCAGGTGGGGTCCTGGATGCACCGCTGGATGTCACCGCCGCCGATGACTTCCCAGACACCCTTCAGGACGAGCTTCGCCAGCTGGGGGTCCGGGCTGGCGAAGATGATCTCGTCAGGCTCGGCTCCCAGCATGCACGGGGGCAGGCTGTCGCGGTTGAAGGGCACGACGCACTTGGGCTTCTTCGCCTTCTTCTCCGCCTCGGCCTGCTTCTTGCGCTCTTCCTCCGCCTGGCGGCGCGCCGTGGCCTCTTCGGCCTCGAACTTCTTCTTGACCTCGGTCCAGGCCTCGGACGCGAGGGTGTTGGCCTCGTCCTTGCTCTTGCCGGCGGCGGTCGCCGACTCTCGGGCCTGCGTTGCGGACTCGTTGGCGCGGGCCGCCGAAGTGCGGGCGTACTTCGCGGAGAACTCGGCCTGGGCGGCGGACTCCTCGGCGGCGTCCGCGTCGCGGGAGGCGGCGTCGGCCGCGTTGCGGGCGGTGGCCGCGGACTTCTTGGCCGCGGCGGCGCTGGCCTCGGCGGCGGTGGCGGACTTGTTGGCGTCCTCGGCGTACTTGGCGGCGGAGTCGGCGGACTTCCGCGCCTCGATGACGGCGGCGTCGGCCTCGGACTTGGCCTGGTTGGCCTTGGCGGCGGCTTCGGCTGCGCGCCAGCGGTTCTGGTTGGCCTTGGCCGCGACGCCGGACGCTTCCGCGATCAGGCGGTCGATCTGGTTCCTGTGGTGCTCGGCGAGCTTGTCCTTGCGGTCCGCCATGTACTGGCCCACCGCGACGAACTCGTGGAGCTGGTCGGCCTGACCCGCCAGGGCGATCTTGGCCGCGGCCTTGACCTCGGGGCCGCCTTCGTTGACGAGCTTGGAGGCGATGACCTGCTCGTCGCTGTTGCGCGCCGAGTACTGGCCCACGGCCAGGAAGTCGGCCAGGGCCTTGCCGGTGCCCTTGGCCAGGGCCGCCTTGGAGGCGTCCTTGACTCCGGGGCCTCCCGCGTTGTTGAACTTCGAGACGGCGACTGCGAGGTCATCCGCGCCGGCGGTGAACTGGCCGTCGGTGTAGAAGGCGGTGATCTGCTGCTCGTTGCCCGTCAGGGCGCCGGCCGCGGCAGTACGCACCGATGGGTAGGGGCTCTGTCCGCTGAGCTGGAAGACGCGTGCGCGGATCTCGTCGCGCCCGGCCTGCGTCCAGCCGGTGCGCAGGTACTCCAGCACCTCGGCGTCGGTGCCCGACAGGGCGGCGGCCGCGGTCTCCTGGCTCCAGGGGCCGCGGAGCTTGAGGGCCTTCATGGCCAGGGTGCGGCCCTTGGCCGCGGTGGCCTTGGCGTCCACGTTCGGCTTGGCCGCCTCGGCGGCCAGGGCCGTCGCGGTGGCCTCGAGCTTCATGCCCTCGGCGTACTCGGCCGCGGATGTCGAGACGAAGGTCTCGGTCCGCGCCTTGCGGGACTTGGCACGCTCGATCGCGGCCTCGGTCCGGGTCGCCAGATCGGTGGCCTCGGTCTCACGGGCGATCTGGACGACGTCCTTCGCCGTCTTCACCGCGGTGTCGGCGGCCTCGGCGGCCGTCTTGGCCGCGGCGGCGTGCTTGTTCGCCTCGGCGGCGGCGTTCGCCGCCTGGCCGGCGTGGGCGGCGGCCTCGTCGGCAGCGTCGGCGGCGGCGCGGGCGTGCTTCGCCGCGCTCCGGGCCGCGTCACGCGCTTGGAACGCCGCGTCGGCGGAACGCTGGGCGAGCGCGGAGGCCTGGTCGGCGGCGCGGTTCGCGGCGTTGGCGTGGCGGCGGGCGTCGGCCGCGGCCTGGCGGGCTTCGGCCGAGGAGTTCCCGGCCGCGTCCGCGTAGTTGTTCGCCTGGTCGGCCGCGTCGGCCGCGGCGTTGGCGTTGTCGCCGGCGTTCTTCGAGGCTCTGGCCGCGAGTCCGGCGGCCTGGGAGGCCTTGCCGGCCATCTCGGCCGCCATGGCCGAGGTCTCGACGAGACCTGCCGCCATCCGCGCGATGCCCGCGAGGTCCTTGGCGCGGGAGGCCTGCGTGGCGTCGTTGCCCGCGGCGATGGCCGCGTTGTAGGCGTCGTTCGCCGCGTTGGCCGCGTTCGCGGCAGCGGTCGCGGTCTGCGCGGCGGCGAGCGCCGCGATCCGCGCGGCGCGACTGGCCGCGTTCGCCGAGCTGATGGCCTGCTGCGCGGCCGCGGCCGCGGCGCGGGCGGCGTCCGCAGCCTGCTTGGCCTTGACCGCGGCGCGCGTGGCGTCGTTCTTCGCCTTGTTCGCCTCGTCGGCCGCCTTCAGCGCGGCCTCCTTCGCCAGGGCGGAGGCGGCGATGGCGCGGGCCGAGGCCTCTTCGGCCGCCTTCGTGGCGTCCTCGGCCTGGATGCCCGCCTGCTTGGCGTCCTCCGTCAACTGCGCGACGGTGGCGTACTCCTGGTCCCGGTTACGGGCCGTGAACTGCCCGATCTCGAGGAACTCGACCATGTCCTCCTGGGTGCCGCGCAGTGCGACCTTGGCGGCCGCCTTCACGTTCGGGCCGCCGGACGACGCGAGCTTCGAGACTGCGACCTCGTTGTCCGTCTCGCGCGCCGCGTACTGTCCCTCGTCTAGGAACTTGGCGACGTCTGCCGGGGTGCCCTTGAGCGCGGCCTTGCCCGCGTCCTTGACCCCGGTACCGCCCAGGTTGACGACCCGGGAGGCCTCGACCTGACGGTCCTCGTTGAGTGGACCCTGCCACCCGCTCCGCAGGAACATGCGGAGGTCGGTCGGAGTGCCCTTCAACGCCTGCTTGGCCGCTGCCCGGACCGCCGGACCACCGGCGTTGAAGACGCGGCTGGCGTCGACGTAGTCGTCGTCGTACTGGATGGCGTCCTTGCCGTCCAGGAACTTCTTGATGTCGGCGTCCGACCCCAGGAGCGCCTGCTCGGCCGCTTCCTTGATACCGGCGCCGCCGGTCTTCCAGTAGCCGACGACCACGCCGCGGTCGGAGACCTTGGGCAGGCCGTCGTCGAGGTCCTCGGCCGCGGCGGCGGGCCATGCCCCCAGCAGCCCGGCCATCAGCGCCACCGGCAGGAGACCGGCAGTGGCGCCGGCGCTCAGCCTGGAAATGCCCGTGCCGGCCCGGCGGCCGGTCTTGGGGCGTTTCGCCCCGGTGAAGAGTGTGGGCCGTCTCATGCGGCAGGTCCCCCAACTTTGGTGCGTGGCAGAGCCGTTTGTGTGCGGGTGCCTGGTCGAGCGCCCCCGCAGATCGACTCCGCACGACATCACCGGTGCGGCATGGAAGACCGGCACCGCCGCGGGCGACCCCGCCGATGTCTCTCCCGTTGCCATCGGTGAGGTCGCCGGGATGCCCCGTACGACGGTGTCGTCCGGGGGCGCGGCGGCGCGGCCGGGCATGGCGTTCGCCCGGCCTGCCAGACCGTATGTCTTGACCCGGCAAAAATCAATTACAGTTGAACAGTACTCAGCTATGGTTGAGCCAACCGGGGTTCGGGCGTTACCGTCTGCTCGGGAACAGGCCTGCCGAGGACCGCATCCGGGGGATGTGCGGCGGTCCCCACAGCCGTAGCGCTGTGGGTCGAGACCTGGCGGGCGACTTTTCCGAACGCTCATTTTCGTGACATCAAGGGCCGCGTGCGGCCTGTACAAGGGGGAAACTCATGGCGATATCCCGTGCCCGCAAGGCACTGTTCACCGGTCTCGTCGGCACGGCCACGGCGCTCGCCGCGGCGGCCTCGCTCGGTGTCGCGTACGCCGGCCCGCAGTCCGGCGCCGCCGCCGCGGCGGCCGGCACCGAAATGCCCACCGCCGTCGAGGACTTCGCGTACCCGAACGCCGCGAAGATCCAGGCCGAGCAGCAGATCGTCCTCAAGCGCGGTGACGGCCACATCACCCTCATCACCTGCGACGGCACCCCCGACATCACCGTCAAGTCCCGCACCGGCCAGAAGCTGTACTGCTTCGACGTCAACGCCCCCAAGGGCTACGTCACCCTCGAGCTCCCCGACGCCTTCGGCATCTGGACCGAGGCGTTCCCCGTCAAGGCCACCATCACCGCCAACGGCACCGACAAGACCGTCATCGACGCCCCGGCCAACGACTACAAGCCCTTCGGCGAGGCCGGCGACACCGGCGAGCGCTCCATCCTCCTCGAACTCCGCGTCACCGGCTGACCACCGGTTCCGCACGCCAACGCCGACCCACGTTCGTAAGGAAGCTCACCCATGTCTGCACTCCGTCCGCGCACGAAGCGGATGACCGGCCTGATCGTCACCGCCACCGCGGTCACCACGGCCCTCGTCTCCGCCGGCTCCGCCCAGGCCCTCACCGGCCCCGAGGCCCCGGCCGGCCAGTACGCCTACGTCGCGAAGCTGACCATCGGCGACGAGGCCAACTCCCGCGGCTGCACCGCCGCCATCGTCGACGAGTGGTGGGTGGCCACCGCCGCCTCCTGCTTCGCCACCACGCCCGGTGTACAGGTCCCGGCCGGCAAGCCCGCGCTGAAGACCACCGCCACGCTGAGCAACGGTACGGCCGTGGAGGTCACCGAGCTCGCCCCGCGTACCGACCGCGACCTGGTCCTGGCCCGCCTCGCGGCGCCGGCCAAGGGCCTGGCCACGGTCAAGGCCGCGCCCGCCGCGCCCGCCGCCGGCGTCGACCTGACGGCGGCCGGGTTCGGCCGTACGAAGACCGAGTGGGTGCCCGGCAAGCTCCACACCGGCACCTTCACCACCAACACCACCGACGCCACCACCCTCGCCATCACCGGCAAGGGCACCGACGTCCTGTGCAAGGGCGACACCGGCGGCCCGCTGCTCAACGCCAAGGGCGAGCTCGTCGGCGTCAACAGCAAGTCCTGGCTGGGCGGCTGCCTCGCGGCCGACCCCGCCGAGACCCGCACCGGGGCGATCTCCACGCGG
This sequence comes from Streptomyces sp. NPDC060028, assembly GCF_042736725.1. NCBI lineage: Bacteria > Bacillati > Actinomycetota > Actinomycetes > Kitasatosporales > Streptomycetaceae > Streptomyces > Streptomyces sp. NPDC060028. The sequence goes on from NZ_JBHWVJ010000021.1 coordinate 53,229, forward strand.
GTCGACGACCTCGCCGCGTGGGTGGCGAAGACCACCGAGCCGCGGCGCTCCGCCGCCTCCAACGAGGCCGGCGGCACCGACCGCGTGCGCTGGGCCGACTTCGACGGCGACCGCAAGCCCGACTACGTCAGCATCGCCGACAACGGCGCGGTCAAGGTGTGGCTGAACCACGGCGGCGACCCCGCCGGCGTGAACGGATGGGAGACCCTGGGCGAGGTCGCCGCCGGTACGACCACCGACCGCTCCCGCGTACGCCTCGCGGACTTCGACGGTGACGGCAAGTTCGACTACATCGTCGTCAACGCCAACGGGTCGGTCAACGTGTGGCTCAACCGCGGCGGCGACGGCCACGGCAGCTGGCAGTCCATCGGCCAGGTCGCGTCCGGCGTCACCAACGACGCGAGCAAGGTCCGCTTCGCGGACTGGGACGGCGACGGCAAGACCGACTACCTCGTCTTCAACGACGCCGGAGCCGTGGAGGTCTACCTCAACCGCGGTGGCGACCAGGTGGCCCCGTGGCAGTCCGTCGGCCGCGTGGCCACCGGCATGACCAGCGACCGCAACCGGATCCGCTTCGCGGACGCCGACGGTGACGGCAAGGCCGACTACTACGTCATCAAGCCGGACGGCAAGGTCGACCTCTACGTCAACCGCGGCGGCGACGCGGGCAACGGCTGGCAGGTCGTCGGCCAGATCGCGACCGGTCTGACCACCGACCACACCAAGGTCCAGTTCGTCGACTTCTCCGCGGACACCCACGCCGACTACGTCCTCGCGGGCGCCGGCAACAGCGCCTCCGTCTACGCCTGGAACGGCGGCGACCCGGGCAACGGCTGGGTCAACCTGGGCAAGGTCGCCAGCGGCACCTGAGCCCCGCGCGCCCGTGCTTGACCGCGCGCGCCCCTGCCTGACCCCGCTTGACCCCGTTCGACCCGCCTGACCCCGCACGCCGCATCCGCCCACCCCGGTCATCCCCCCAAGGAGAGCGAGGTGGGCGGATGCGTACGCGGGATCCGCTCCGCACACCCCTAAGGCATCGCACGCATGACGAAACGCACCGCCGCCCTCAGCCTCACGCTGCTCGCCGCCATCGCCGCCGCGGGCCTCGGCGCCACGACCGCCACCGCCGCCGCGCAGCCCGCCCCGCCCCTCGTACGGATCATGCCGCTCGGTGACTCGATCACCGCCGGCGCCAACAGCTCCACCGGCGCCGGATACCGGGCGCCCCTCTGGGACCTGATGGCCGGCCAGTCCCGCTACACGCCGGACTTCGTCGGCTCCGGTTCCTTCGGCGGCGTCGCGGACGGGGACAACGAGGGCCACAGCGGCTGGACCATCGACGACGTCCGACGCAACATCGACGGCTGGCAGGCCGCGGCCGACCCGGACGTCGTCCTGCTGCACCTGGGCATCAACGACCTCCACAACAACCACGCCGATCCCGAGGAAGCGGCGCGCCGGCTCTCCTCCCTCGTCGACCGGGTGCTGGCGAACCGGCCCGGCGTGAGCGTCATCGTCCAGGGCCTGCTCACCGACACCACCGGATTCGAGCAGCAGACCCGGGTCTTCAACGCCGTCATCCAGGGCGAGGAGAGCGCGCGGCGCGGCCGCGGCGAGCGATTCCGCTACGTCGAGCCGCCCCGCCTGGACGTCGCGGCCGAGCTGCCCGACCACCTCCACCCCAACGACGCGGGCTACCGCAAGATGGCCCTGACCTTCCACGACGGTCTCGAGCGGGCCGTCGCCGACGGCTGGGGCGTACGGCCGCGCGCGCCGCGGGCGGGAACCGAGGCCGGCGGCGCCGGCGCCGTCCGCTGGGCCGACTTCGACGGGGACGGCCGCCCCGACTACCTGACGATCGCCGCCGACGGCGAGGTCAAGGCGTGGCTCAACCGGGGCGGCGACGGCGGGGGCGGCTGGGAGGCCCTCGGCCGCGTCGCCACCGGGACCACCACCGATCGCACGCGGGTGCGTCTCGCCGACTTCGACGGTGACGGCCGGGCCGACTACTGGACGATCAGCCCCGACGGCGCCGTCAACGTCCACCTCAACCGGGGCGGCGACGTGGGCGGCGGCTGGAAGGATCTCGGCAAGGTCGCCACCGGCACCACCAACCGCAGCGACCAGGTTCGGCTCGCGGACTGGGACGGCGACGGCCGGGCCGACTACCTCACGATCGCCGACAACGGCGCCGTCACCGCCTTCCTGAACCGCGGTGGCGACGGCCGCGGCGGGTGGGGCCCCCTCGGCCAGGTCGCCACGGGGACGACCACCGACCGCAGCCGGGTGCGTCTGGCCGACTACGACGGTGACGGCAGGGCCGACTACTGGATGATCAGCCCCGGCGGCGCCGTCACCACCTACCTCAACCGGGGCGGCGACGGGCACGGCGGCTGGCAGGTGCTCGGCCGGACCGCCACCGGTGTGACCACCGACCACACCCGGGTCCAGCTCGTCGACTTCAACGCCGACAGCCATGCGGACTACCTGCTCACCGGCGGCGGGGCCGACGCCGGCGTCAGCGCCTACCTCTTCGACGGCGGCGACCCCTCGGGCCCGCACGGCTGGAACCCCGTCGGCACGGTCATCACGCCCTAGCTAGGAGGTGATCGCGAAGGCCTCCACCTCCACCAGGAGTTCGGGGTGGAACAGGGCGCTGACCTGGACCGCGGAGGAGGCCGGGAGGCGGTCCGGGTGAGGTGACTGCGGGCGGGCGAAGGATCAGGAGCGGTCATGCCCCTGATCCTGTCCGCCGGAGATCATCCCCGGAAGCCCAGCAGCCCGTGCAGGGCGGCGCCGCCCGCCGAGGGCGGGACCGCCCGGGTCGCCACTGCCGGCTTCGGAGCCGGCTGCGCGGGGCAGGTGGCGTCCGCGGCCTTGCCCGTGAGCAGGTACGCGGACAGCTTCTCGTCCAGACACTTGTTGCCGCTCAGCGAGATGCCGTGGTTGCCGCCGCCCTCCTCGACCACCAGGGCCGCGCCCGCCAGCTTGTCGCGCATGCTCACCGCGCCCTCGTACGGGGTCGCCGCGTCGGCCGTCGCCTGGAAGAGGAGCGCCTGCGGGAGGTCGGCGTTGGTCACGTCCGGGGCCTGGAGCGGCTCTCCCGGCCAGAACGCGCACGGGGCGTTGTACCAGGCGTTGTTCCACGTCATGAACGGCGCCTTGGCATGCGTGCGCCACATGTCCGCACGCCACTCGTTCCAGTCCTTCGGCCACGCGGAGTCCCGGCACTGCACGGCCGTGTACACGCTGTAGCTGTTGCCCGCGGAGGGCTCCACCGCGCCGAACCGCTCGTACGCCGCCACCAGAGGTTTGGGGTCCTTGCCCACCGAGTACGCCGAGAAGGCCTCGGCGAGGTTCGGCCAGTAGCCGTTGAAGTAGCCGCCCGGCAGGTAGGTGTCCTCCAGCTCGGCCGGGCCCACCTTGCCGCCCGCCGGCGTCTCGCGCAGCGAGTCCCGCATCGCGTACCAGCTGCGCTCGACCGCCGCCGGGTCGCTGCCGAGCCGGTACTTGTCGTCGTACTGCGCGACCCAGGCCAGGAAGGCCTTGTGGCGTGCGTCGAAGGCCTCGTCCTGGGCGAGGTTGTCCTGGTACCAGACCCCGCTCGGGTCCACGACCGAGTCCAGGACGAGACGGTGTACCCGCTCCGGGTGGAGTTTGGCGTACACCGCGCCCAGGTACGTCCCGTACGAGTAGCCGAAGTAGCTGATCTTCTGCGCGCCGAGGGCGATGCGCACCGCCTCGATGTCGCGTGCCGCCGAAACCGTGCCGATGTACGGGAGCACGTCCGCGTGCTTGGTCTGGCAGGACTCGGCGAACTTCCTGACCCGCTCCAGGTTGGCCCGCTCGGTCTGTTGGTCCAGCGGCACCGAGTCCGGGCGTACGGGGGAGAAGTACCCGGAGCCGCAGTCCAGGGTCGGCTCGCTCTTGCCCACGCCCCGGGGGTCGAAGCCGATCACGTCGTACCGGGCGGCCACGTCCTTGGGGAGCGCGGAGGCGACGAACCCGGCCAGGGTGCGGCCGCTGCCGCCGGGGCCGCCGGGGTTGACCAGCAGCGGGCCCTGGGACGTGGCGGCGGTGTGCGGGACCCGGGTGAGGGCCAGCGAGATCAAGCGCCCGCCCGGCCGGTCGTGGTCGAGCGGGACCCGGAGGGAGGCGCACTGGAGGGTGGGGTACCGCGGGGTCGAGCAGCCGGCCCACTTCAGTGCGGCGGCAGCGGCCCCGGCCGGCGTGGGCGCGACGGGGGCTGCCGTGACCGGGCCCGCCAGGGCGGCGGTCACGGTGGAGATTGACAGCAGGACCGCGGCGCGCTTCTTCAGGGTCGAGGGGCGGATCGAGGGTCGGAACATGGGGCCTCCCAGCCGAGGGTTCTGGGCGGAATCGTCCCGGAACCCGCGCCCGGAAGGCGGGATTGTGCAGCCTATTGGCCCGATGTGATGACTCTTCAGGCGGCGTGTCGGGCCGTCACAGCAGGGTCAGCTGGGTCGGCCGGTCCGCGACGGAGGCCTCGGCCCCGTCCGGCCGCTCGGGTACGAGGACCCGCCGCGCGGCGCCGCGGCCGCCCGGGCCGATGCCGAATTCCGCCGCGAGCTCGTGGACTTGGCGGGTGATCTGCCGTTGGTACCAGGTGGGCGCGTACGAGCCGCCCGCGTACATCCGCGCGTACCGCTCCACGAGGCGGGGGTGGTGCTCGCCCAGCCAGGCCGTGAACCACTCGCGCGCGCCGGGCCGCAGATGGAGTACCAGGGGTGTCACGGACACCGCCCCGGCCTCCGCGATGGCCCGGACGGTGGCCCGCAGCTGCTCCGGGGAGTCCCCGAGGAAGGGGATCACCGGGGCCATGAGCACCCCGCACTCGATGCCGGCGTCGGTGAGGGTCCGTACGGCGCCCAGCCGGGCGGCGGGGGAGGGGGTGCCGGGCTCGACGGTCCGCCACAGGGCGGTGTCGGTGAAACCGACGGACACGCAGATGCCCACGTCGGCGACCTGCGCGGCCTCCTGGAGGAGCGGGAGGTCGCGCAGGATGAGGGTGCCCTTGGTGAGGATCGAGAAGGGGTTGGCGCGGTCGCGCAGTGCCTCGATGATCCCGGGCATGAGGCGGTAGCGGCCCTCGGCGCGCTGGTAGCAGTCGACGTTGGTGCCCATGGCCACGTGCGCGCCGGTCCAGCGGCGGGCGGCGAGCTCGCGGCGCAGCAGCTCGGGGGCGTTGGTCTTGACGACGATCTGCGAGTCGAAGCCGAGGCCGGTGTCGAGGTCGAGGTAGCCGTGGGTCTTGCGGGCGAAGCAGTACACGCAGGCGTGGCTGCAGCCCCGGTACGGGTTGACGGTCCACTCGAACGGCATCCGGGAGGCGCCGGGGACCCGGTTGAGCAGGGACTTGGCCCGTACCTCGTGGAAGGTGATCCCGCGGAACTCGGGGGTGTCGAAGGTGCGGGTGACGACGGCGTCGGTCCCGAAGAGCGCGGCGGGGCCGGTGGGGCGGACAGGGCCGGCGGGGCGGGCAGGGTCGACGGGGCGGGCAGGGTCGACGGCGCGAGTGGGGCCGGTGAACGCGGCTGCGTCGGCGGTGTCCCCGGTGGTGGCGGTGTCCTCGGTCAGATGGTCCCAGCGCATGGTGCGCCTCCCTCGGTAGCTCTTCCCCGAGAATAGAACAAACGTTCCCATGATCGTGCGGGGCGGTTTCCGGCACCCCCGGATTTGGGCGGCCGCCCCGGAGGTGGTTGGCTTCGCGGTGACGAGCGATCACAACTGCTGGAGGAACAGCTATGGCGCAGGTCGAGGCCACCACGGAGCGGATCATCGCGGCCGACGCGGAGACCGTGTTCGACGCGCTGGCGGACTACACCGGGACCCGGGGCAAGCTCCTGCCCGAGCACTTCAGCGAGTACGAGGTGCGCGAGGGCGGCGACGGCGAGGGCACCCTCGTCCACTGGAAGCTCCAGGCCACCAGCAAGCGGGTGCGCGACTGCCTGCTGGAGGTCACCGAGCCCACCGACGGGCAGCTGGTCGAGAAGGACCGCAACTCCTCCATGGTCACCACCTGGACGGTCACCCCGGCGGGCGAGGGCAAGTCGAAGGCCGTGATCACCACCGTGTGGAACGGCGCCGGCGGCATCGGCGGCTTCTTCGAGCGGACCTTCGCGCCCAAGGGCCTGACCCGCATCTACGACACCGTGCTCGCCAACCTGGCGGCCGAAGTCAAGGGCTGAGCCCGGTCGTTGACGATGGGGCCCGGGTGCGGCCTCACCGGATCGGGTGAACCGGCCGCGCCCTGGGGCGGCGGCCGCTCCCGGCGGAGCCGACCGGCGCAAGCGCGCCGCGGCGGGGCGTGGCCCCGAGGCCTTGGGGGCGACGGGCGGCTAGGGTGGGGGAGCTGAGCGCAGTCGACCGCCCGGGGGCCCGATGAAGATCCTCATCTCCGCCGACATGGAGGGCGCCACCGGCGTCACCTGGCCCGCCGACGTGCTCCCCGGCACCCCGCAATGGGAGCGCTGCCGGTCGCTGTTCACCTCCGACGTGAACGCCGCCGTACTCGGTTTCTACGACGGCGGCGCCGACCAGGTCCTCGTCAACGAGGCCCACTGGACCATGCGCAACCTGCTGCTGGAGCGCCTCGACGCGCGGGCCGAGATGCTCACCGGCCGCCACAAGACCCTCTCCATGGTCGAGGGCGTCCAGCACGGGGACGTCGACGGCATCGCCTTCGTCGGCTACCACACCGGCGCCGGCTCCGAGGGGGTCCTCGCCCACACCTACCTCGCCAACTCCATCACCGGGGTCTGGGTCAACGGGGTCCGCGCGAGCGAGGGGCTGCTCAACGCCCACGTCGTCGCCGAATACGGGGTCCCGGTCGTCCTCGTCACCGGGGACGACCTGACCTGCGTCGACGCGGCGGGCTACGCCCCCGACGCGGTGACCGTGGCGGTGAAGGACCACGTGTCGCGGTACGCGGCCGTCTGCCGCACGCCCGCCCGCACCGCCGCCGACATCCGCGCCGCCGCCAAGGAGGCCGCCGCGCTCGCGGTCCGGCGCGAACCCGTACGCGGCGGTCCGTTCACGGTGGAGCTGGAGTTCGACGCCGAGCACCTGGCGATGGCGGCCACGCTCGTCCCCGGCATCGCACGGTCGGGGGAGCGCCGGGTCGCGTACACCAGCGAGACGATGTACGAGGGGATCCGGACCTTCAAGGCGGTCACGACAGTCGTCTCGGCGGCTGTGGAGGAGCAGTATGGCTGACATGCACGACCTGAATCCCTGCGTCGACCGGACGGCGCTCGACGAGGCGGTCGAGTTCACCTCCGGCCTGATCCGCATCGACACGACCAACCGGGGCGGCGGCGACTGCCGCGAGCGCCCCGCCGCCGAGTACGTCGCCGAGCGGCTCGCGGCCATCGGCCTGGAGCCGGCGATGCTGGAACGCACCCCGGGCCGCACCAACGTGGTGGCCAGGATCGAGGGCGCCGACCCCGCCGCCCCCGCCCTCCTCGTCCACGGCCACCTCGACGTGGTCCCCGCCGAGGCCGCCGAGTGGAGCGTGGACCCCTTCTCCGGCGAGATCCGCGACGGCGTGGTCTGGGGCCGCGGCGCGGTCGACATGAAGAACATGGACGCCATGGTGCTCGCCGTCGTGCGCGCCTGGGCGCGCGCGGGCGTCAAGCCCCGCCGGGACATCGTGATCGCCTACACCGCCGACGAGGAGGACAGTGCCGTCGACGGCTCCGGCTTCCTCGCCGACCGCCACCCCCACCTCTTCGAGGGCTGTACCGAGGGCATCGGCGAGTCCGGTGCCTTCACCGTCCACACCGCACCCGGTCAGGCCCTCTACCCGATCGCGGCAGGTGAACGCGGCACCGCCTGGCTGAAGTTGACCGCCCGTGGCACCACCGGGCACGGCTCCAAGCCCAATCGGGCCAATGCCGTCAGCCGGCTGGCCGCCGCGGTGGCCCGGATCGGCGAGTACGAGTGGCCCGTGCGGCTCACCGACACCGTCTCCGCCTGCATCGCCCGGCTCGCCGCCCTGCAGGGCCTGTCGGTGGACCCGCGCAGCCGCGACTTCGACCTCGACCGGGTCCTCGGCAAGCTGGGTCCGGCGGCCGCGCTGGTGGAGGCGACCGTGCGCAACAGTGCCAATCCGACGATGCTCAGCGCCGGTTACAAGCTGAACGTGATCCCCGGCCAGGCCACCGCGTACGTGGACGGCCGGATGCTGCCCGGCGGCGAGGCCGAGTTCATCGCCACCCTCGACGCGCTCACGGGACCCGACGTGCACTGGGAGTTCCACCACCGCGAGGTGGCGCTCGAAGCCCCCGTGGACGGGCGGACGTACGCGATCCTGCGCGAGTCCGTCGAGCACTTCGACCCCGAGGGGAACGTGATCCCCTTCTGCATGGCGGGCGGCACCGACGCCAAGCAGTTCTCCCGGCTCGGCATCACCGGCTACGGCTTCTCCCCGCTCAAGCTGCCGCCCGGCTTCGACTACTGGTCCCTCTTCCACGGGGTGGACGAGCGGGTACCGGTCGATGCGCTGCACTTCGGCGTCCATGTCCTCGACCGCGCGCTGCGGACGCTGTGAGGGGGGCCAGGTGAGGGCGGAGCCGACCGGGGCCGGGGGTGGGGCCGGGACCGGGGCCTACGGCAGTTGGCCCTCGCCCATCGACGCCGCGCTCGCCGCGTCGCTCGACGGCCGGCCCGAGTACGTGGGCACGGTCGGCGCCGAGGTGTGGTGGACCGAGCCCCGGCCCAGGGAGGGCGGCCGCCGCACCCTGGTACGCCGGCCCGCGGACGGCGGACCCGAGGCCGCGGCACTGCCCGCGCCGTGGAACGTACGCAGCCGGGTCACGGAGTACGGCGGACAGCCCTGGGCGGGCGTCGAACGCCCCGCGGGCGGGCCCCTGTTGGTCTTCGTCCACTTCGCCGACCAGCGGCTGTACGCGTACGAACCCGACGCGCCCGGCGCCCCGGACGGATCACGCCCGCGCCCCCTCACGCCGGTCTCCCCGATCGGTGGCGGGCTGCGCTGGGCCGACCCGGTGCTGCGCGGCGGCGAGGTCTGGTGCGTGCTGGAGGAGTTCAGCGGGCCCGCGCCGACCGACGTGCGCCGCGTGCTGGCCGCCGTACCCCTGGACGGATCGGCCGCCGAGGACCGGTCCCTCGTACGGGAGTTGACCGACGACCGGTACCGGTTCACCACCGGGCCCCGGCTGTCCCCGGACGGGCTCAGCGCGGCCTGGCTGGTCTGGGACCACCCCCGGATGCCGTGGGACGGCACCGAGTTGAGGGTCGCCGAGGTCACGCCGGACGGCCGGCTCGCGCAGGCCCGTACCGTGCTCGGCGGCCCGGACGAGGCCGTGGCCCAGGTGGAGTGGACCCCCGGCGGCACCCTCCTCGCGGTGAGCGACCGCGGCGGCTGGTGGAACCCGTACCGGGTGGATCCCGCGTCGGGAGAGGCCGTCAACCTGTGCCCGAGGGAAGAGGAGTTCGGCGGCCCGCTGTGGAAGCCCGGGCTGCGGTGGCTCGCCCCGCTGCCAGGGGATGCCTCCCAGGCCGAAGGCTCGGGGGGAGGGCTCGTCGCCGTCCTGCACGGGCAGGGCTCCTGCGTGCTCGGCGTACTCGACCCGGAGAGCGGTGACCTGGTGGACGCGGCCGGGCCGTGGACGGCCTGGCAGCCCACCCTCGCCGTCAGCGGCAGCAGGGTCTACGGGGTCGCCGCGAGCCCCCGCAGCGCGTACGAGGTGGTGGAGCTGGACACCGCCACCGGCCATGCCCGGGTGATCGGCTCGGCGGGAGTGGACCCCGTGGACCCGGCGTACTACCCGGAGCCGCAGAGCCGGACCTTCCTCGGCCCCGCCGACCGGGAGATCCACGCGCACGTCTACCCGCCGCACCACCCGGCCCGCCGGGCCCCCGCCGACGAGCTGCCCCCGTACGTGGTGTGGGCGCACGGCGGCCCCACCGACCACGTGCCGCCCGTACTGGACCTGCACATCGCTTACTTCACCTCGCGCGGCATCGGTGTGGTCGAGGTGAACTACGGCGGTTCAACCGGCTACGGACGCGCCTACCGGGAACGGCTGCGCGAGCAGTGGGGCGTGGTCGACGTCGAGGACTGCGCGGCCGTCGCCCGGGCCCTGGCCGCCGAGGGCACCGCCGACCCCGCCCGGCTCGCCATCCGGGGCGCCAGCGCGGGGGGTTGGACGGCGGCGGCCTCACTGGCCGCCACCGACCTGTACGCCTGCGCGGCGATCATCTACCCGGTGCTGGACCTGCTCGGCTTCGCCGAGGAGACCCACGACCTGGAGTCCCGCTACATCGACGGCCTGGCCGGGCCGCCACAGGCGCTGGCGAGGCGCTGCCGCGAGCGCTCGCCGGTGGCCCGCGCGGACCGGATCACGGCCCCGTTCGTGCTGCTCCAGGGCCTGGACGACCCGGTCTGCCCGCCGGCCCAGGCGGAGCGCCTCTTGGCCGCCCTGCGCGGCCGCCCGGTGCCGCACGCGTACGTCGCCTTCGAGGGTGAGGGTCACGGTTTCAGGCGGGCGGAGACGATGGTCCGGGCGCTGGAGGCCGAACTGTCGCTGTACGCCCAGGTGTTCGGGATCGAGCGGACGGACATCCCGCGGCTGGAGCTGCGCGCCTGACGGCCGGGACGCGCGTCAGGCCGTGTGCAGCCAGACGCGGAGCGGGCCGACCGGGGTGAACCCGGCGCGGACGGCGGCGTCCAGGTCGGCTCCGTGTTCGTACCCGACGACGTCCAGGTCCGGCCAGCGGGCGGCGATCCGGGCCAGGACGCCCGCCCAGGCGGCGTCGGTGTCGGCCTCGTCCCGGGTGAACAGGTTGGACACGCCCACCACACCACCGCCGGTGCTCGCGACGGCGCCCGCGACGATCCGGCCCCCGGCGCGGCCCGCCAGGAAGACGATGCCCTCGCCGAGCAGATGCGGGCGGAAGAGCCCGGTGCTCTCCTCGCCGTCCCAGGCGGCCTCCCAGGCCTCCAGTTCCTCGGCGTCCCCGGCCTCGGACCACTCCAGGCGCGAGTCCGCCGCGCCCGCGGCCCCGGCCGGACGGTGGATCCACTGCGCCTCGAAGAGCACTTCGAAGCCGGCCGGGCCCAGGTCGAGCGTGGCGAAGCTGTCCTTCACCGAGCAGCCGGGCGCGCCGGTGTCGATCGCGGCCGCGATCGCGTCCGCCGAGGCCTGCGGGGTGAGGGAGACGGCATCGGGGTACATCGGCGGGGTGCGCAGCGTACTGGTCCACGCGTCCGGAGCGAAGTCGGGCCGCAGTCCGTGGCCGCGGCAGACCGCGTCGCACCAGTCGGCGTTGTTGCGCGCCGCCGCGAGCAGGAGTCCAGGGGTGTCGTGGGTGATGATCACACCGGGATCCTGCCACGGCGCTGGTGCTGTGGGCGGAAAGGTTTGCCGGGGCGCGGTGTCCGGTGCGGTGCATCGCAAGGCGGAGGACCGCGTCTCGTACTGGACGTACTTGCGCGGTCCGACAACGCGGCGAGGTGTCGTGCCGGGCGCCGCGACGCGGTGAACCTTTCCGGTCACGGCGCTAGCCTGGGCGGATGACCTTTTCCACCTACCTCGTCGAGGGGGAGCGGGTCGGCCTGCGCCCCTACCGGCTCGCCGACGGAGCCGAGTTCACCGCCCGCGTGCGCGAGAGCCGCGAGCTGCACCGGCCGTGGCTGTTCCCGCCCGCGACCGTCGAGGAGTACGAGGCGTACGCGGCCCGGCTGATCGACGGCGACGGCGGCCGGGCCGGGTTCCTCGTCTGCGAGCGGGAGACCGGGGCCATCGCCGGCTTCGTCAACATCAACAACATCGTGCGCGGCGCCTTCCGGTGCGGTGCGCTCGGCTACGGGGCCTTCGCACACGCCGCCGGCCGGGGGCTGCTGGGCGAGGCGCTGGACCTGGTCCTCGCCCACGCCTTCGGCGCCCTCGGGCTGCACCGCCTGGAGGCGAACGTCCAGCCGGGCAACACCTCCTCGATCGCCCTGGTCAGGGGGCGCGGCTTCCGGCTGGAGGGGTTCTCCCCGGACTTCCTGCACGTCGACGGCGCCTGGCGGGACCACGAGCGCTGGGCCCTCACGGCCTCTGTGCCGTCATGACGCAAATGCGGCGCCCGTGGCACGCACATCGCCCAGGATGAGGGCATGAGAAGCCTCGTACTCCTCGACGCCCCGTCCAACCTCGGCCTGCGGCCGCCCGCCCCCGGCGCCGTGCCCGGCGTGTACAAGCTGGCCGGCGCCCTGCGCGAACAGGGCCTGCTGGCCCGGCTCGGTGCGCGCGAGGGCGGTGTCGTCGTCCCGCCGCGCTACGACCGCGGCGACTGGCAGGAGGGCGACGGGGTCTTCCACGCCGGCGTGCTCGCCGCGTACACGGTCGCCCTCGCCGACCGGATCGAGCAGCACCTGCGGGCCGGCGAGTTCCCCGTCGTACTGGGCGGGGACTGCTCGATCCAGCTCGGCGCGGCCCTCGCCATGCGGCGGCTCGGGCGGTACGGCCTGGCCGCGATCGACGGCTCCGCCGACTTCCGCCACCCCGGGAACACCGAGGTGAACGGGCCCGTGGGCGCGGCCGGCGGCGAGGAGCTCGCCCTGTCCACCGGGCGCGGCCAGGCCGACCTCGCCGACCTGGAGGGGCTCCGGCCGTACCTGCGGGACGAGGACGTGCGGCTCTTCGGACTGCGGGACGGGGACCCGGACCTCAAGGAGCTGCGCGCGGCCGGGTTCTTCGCCGCCACGGTCGGCGCGATCCGGGACCGCGGCGCCGGGCCGGTGGCGCGCACGGCCCTGGAGGGGCTGCACCCGCCGGTGACCTCCGGGTTCTGGGTCCACCTGGACGCGGACGTGCTGGACCCGAGCGTGATGCCGGCCGTGGACAGCCCGGACCCCGGTGGGCTGATCCCGGACGAACTCGCCGAGCTGCTGGGGGTGTTGGTGCGCTCCCCGCGTTGCGTGGGGCTCAACGTCACCATCTACGATCCGGACCTGGACCCGGACGGGCGGGCGGGGGCGCTCCTCGCGGACCTGGTGGCGGGGGCGTTCACGTAGGGCCGTGAGCCGCGGGGTCGGAGCCTGCGCCGGAGCTGGGGTCGGGGCTCGCCGTGCTGGTCATGTCCGCCATGATGAAGCGTCTTTGCGTAATCCTGACCGGTGGTGATCCGCGAAACCCCTGTGCACCGGCCGCCGCTGCGTGTTCCATGCCCTCATGGCCACCACCGTCCGACGTGCCCTGCTGACCCTTCCCGCGGCCCCGTTGGGGCACGAGAACCCGCTGCCGGCCCTGCGTGCGCCCGACGGGGTGCACGTACTGGACGAGCGGTCGCGCGACGGACTGCCGCGCGACATGGCGCGCCAAATCGGGTACGAGCCATTGCGCTCGGTACTGCCCGTCCGGGTCCTGGACGGTTACCAACGGCAGCGGCAGGAGCAGGAGTTCGAATCAATCGTCATTGAGAACGAGCACCTGCGGGTCACCGTGCTGCCGTGCCTCGGCGGCCGGATCCACTCGCTCGTCCACCTGCCGACCGGGCGTGAACTGCTGTACCGCAACCCGGTGTTCCAGCCCGCCAACTTCGCGCTCAACGGCGCCTGGTTCTCCGGCGGCATCGAGTGGAACATCGGCGCGACCGGGCACACCACCCTCTCCTGCGCCCCCGTGCACGCCGCGCTCGTCCCGGCGCCCGACGGGGGCGTAATGGTACGGCTGTGGGAGTGGGAGCGGCTGCGCGACCTGCCGTTCCAGGTGGACCTGTGGCTGCCGGAGGACTCGGAGTTCCTGTACGTCGGCGTCCGCGTGCGCAATCCGCACGAACGCCCGGCGCCCGTGTACTGGTGGTCCAACATCGCCGTACCGCAAGACGAGGGCACCCGGGTGCTGGCCCCGGCCGAGGAGGCCTGGCACTTCGGGTACGAGCGCTCGCTGCGGCGCATCCCCGTACCGCGGTGGGAGGGCGCGGACCGCACGTACCCGGTGCGCAGCGAGTACCCGGCCGACTTCTTCTACGAGGTCCGGGACGGGGAGCGGCCCTGGATCGCCTCGCTGGACGCCGGGGGCCGCGGTCTCGTGCAGACCTCGACGGCGCGGCTGCGCGGGCGCAAGCTCTTCGTGTGGGGTGCGGGCGGGGGCGGGCGGCGCTGGCAGGAGTGGCTGACGCAGCCGGGTACGGGCGGCTACGCGGAGATCCAGGCGGGGCTGGCCCGGACCCAGCTGGAGCACGTACGGCTGGAAGCCGGGGCGGAGTTCAGCTGGCTGGAGGCGTACGGGGCGCTGTCGGCCGACGCATCGGCGGTGCACGGAGACGACTGGGCGGCGGCGCGCGCCTCGGCGGAGGCGGCGCTTGCGGCGGCCCTGCCGCGGGAGCGGGTCGAGGCGGCGTACGAGGCGTGGCGCGCCGGCGCCGACACCGAACCGGGGGAGAGGCTGGCGGCCGGCTCGGGGTGGGGTGCGCTGGAGGTGCTCTGCGGGGGCTTCGAACTGCCGGGCACGCCCTTCCCCGAGTCCTCGCTCGGCGAGGCGCAGGCCCCGTGGCTGGAGCTGTGGCGCACCGGCGTCTTCCCCGCCCCGCGGCGGGTGGCGCCGCCGGGACCGAGCCTGGTGGCCCCGCACTGGCGGGACATGCTGGAGACCGCCCCGGCGGACCCGCTGACCGAGTACCACCTCGGTGTCGCGCAGTGGCACGCCGGTGATGTGGCGCAGGCGGTACGGAGCTGGGAGCGCGGGCTGGCGCTGGCCCCGTCGCGGTGGCCGCTGCTGAGGTGCATGGCGGTGGCGGACGCGCTGGCGGGTGACCGGGCGCGGGCGGCGGCCTCGTACGCCGAGGCGTTCGACGACCTCGCGCAGGAGAGCCGGGGCAGCGCGGAGTGGCTGGCCGCCGAGTCCGCACTGGGGCGGGAGGCGATGGCGGCGCTGCTGGCGGCCGGCCGTCTGGCGGCGGCGCGGTCCGTCTGGGACCGGCTCCGGCCCGTGCTGCGCGACCAGGGCCGTTTCCGGCTGCTGGCCGCCCGCCTGCTGGCGGCGGAGGGCCATGTGGTCGCGGCCCGCCGCGTCTTCGAAGACGGCTTCGAGCTCCCCGACCTCCGCGAGGGCGACGAAACCCTCTCCGAGGTCTGGTCCACCCTCACCGACCGCCCCCTCCCGCCCCACTACGACTTCCGCATGCGCCCGCCGGGTTAGGCCACCACAGGCGGCGGCCCCGGGTCATGCCCGGCAGAGGACCTCGCCGTTCAGGACCGAGAACCAGGCGTCGGGCTCCGCGCCCCAGGTGCGCCAGGCGGCGGCGATCCGGGCCAGCTCCGCGGCGGTCGCGTGGCCGCCCCGGGTGGTGATGTCCGCGTACGCGGAGGCCGTCGTACGGTCCGCCCACAGTGCGGACCACCACGCCGTCTCCTCGGCGGTGGCGTAGCACCAGGCCGTCGCCGAGGACGCGATGTCCGTGAAGCCCGCCGCCCTCGCCCAGGAGCGCAGGCGGCGCCCGGCGTCCGGTTCGCCGCCGTTCGCGCGGGCGACCCGCCGGTACAGGCTCTGCCAGTCCTCCAGCCCCGGGGTCGCCGGGTACCAGGTCATCGCCGCGTAGTCCGCGTCCCGCGCCGCGACGACCCCGCCCGGCCGGCACACCCGCCGCATCTCCCGCAGCGCCTGGACCGGGTCGCCGACGTGCTGCAGCACCTGGTGGGCGTGGACCACGTCGAAGGAGTCGTCGGAGAACTCCAGCGCGTGCACGTCCGCCGTGGCGAACGAGACGTTGCGCAGGCCGCGCTCCTCCACGTACGCGCCCGCCTGGGCCAGTACGTCCGCCGCCGCGTCCACCGCCGTGACCTGCCCGCCCGGTCCGACCAGCTCCGCCAGGTCCGCGGTGATCGTGCCCGGGCCGCAGCCCACGTCCAGGACGGACATGCCGGGCCGCAGCTCACCGATCAGGTAGGCGGCCGAGTTCGCGGCGGTGCGCCAGCGGTGCGAGCGCAGCACGGACTCGTGGTGGCCGTGCGTGTAGACGGCGGTCTCCTTCATGGCGTTCACGGCAGTGACTCCTCGTCGTCGAAGCGTTGACACCAACCTAGAGGATCAGTTCGGAGTATGAGATATGCGTTTTGGCATGTGGACAGCATGCTTGTGTACCAAGGGGGTTGGGCAGGTCAGTGGCAGGGCGCGGCAGGTGCGAGGACAGTGGGGCCAGGGGGCGAACCCCAGGGCGAAGGACGGTGGGACCCATGCCGGACACGCTGCTCGAACAGCACGCCGAGGCGCTGCGGCTCTTCGGCGGTTACGTGCGGGCCATCGCGGACGACCAGTGGGCCGCGCCGACCCCGTGCACGGAGTGGAACGTACGGGAGCTGGTCAACCACGTGACCGGCGAACAGCGCTGGATCCCGCCGCTGGTCACGGACGGCCGCACCGTCGAGGACGTCGGGGACGAGCTCTCCGGCGACCTGCTCGGCCCGGACCCCGTCGCCGCCTGGGACCGGGCCGCGGCCGACGCGCACGCGGCCTTCACCGCGTCCGGGGCGCTGGACCGCACCGTGCGCCTCTCGTACGGGCCCGCGCTCGGATCGGCGTACTGCTCGGAGTTGACCGCCGACTGCGTCGTGCACGCCTGGGACCTCGCCCGGGCCATCGGCGCCGACGACCGGCTGCCGGAGCCCCTGGTCGAGTTCTCGATCAAGGAGGTCATGCCGTACGCCGACGGGCTCGCCGCGAGCGGGGCGTACGCGCCGCCGGTGGAGATCCCGGCGGGGGCCGACGCCCAGACCCGGCTGCTCGCACTCGTCGGGAGGCGGGGCTGACCGTGCCGCCGCGCCCTCAACGGGCAAACCGGGACGAATACTCGTATAAAGGCAGGGTTGGCGGGAGTGGCAGCGGGAGCGAGGCCCGGAGCGGGGCGGAAAGAGGTGGCGGGGAGTGGCGGGGATGCAGCGCACGACGGCCGAGGGCCGTGGTCCGGTCCGCTACGGTCCGCCCGCCCCCCAGCCCGGCCTGCCCGTGCTGCCCGAGCTCACCGCCGTGCTCGCCGCGGCAGCCGGACGCGCCGCCCCCGAGCCCGCGGGCGGCGGCGAGCCCGTACGCGAAGCGGCCTGCCGCCACTGGGGGCGCCGCGGACTGCCGACCGCGCCCGAGAACGTGGCCGCCGGACCCGGCGCCGCCGCCCTGCTGCTCGCGCTGATCGGGGCGTACGGCGGTGACGTGCTGCTGCCCCGGCCCTGTCCCGCCTGGTGGACCCCCCAGGTCCGGATACTGGGACGGCGGGCCTACCACGTGCCCACCCCGGCCGAGTGCGGCGGCGTACCCGACCCGTACGCCCTGCTGGAGACCGTACGGCGGGTGCGCGCCGAGGGCGGCGACCCGCGCATCCTGCTGCTCTCCGTCGCCGACGACCCGACCGCCACCGTGCCGCCGCCCGAACTGCTGCGGGAGGCCTGCGAGGCCGCCGCCGACGCCGGGCTGTTCGTCGTCAGCGACGAGAGCTGGCGCGACACCGTGCACCGCCCGCACGACACCCTCGTGCTCTCTCCCGCCGAGATGCTGCCCGACCGGGCCGCCGTGCTCGTCGACCTGTCCGGCGCGCTGCTGCCCGCCGGCTGGCCCGCCGCCGTGATCCGCTTCCCCGACACCGCGCGCGGCACCTGGCTGCGCGCCCGCACCCTCGACGTCCTGACCGCCACCGGGGCGCTGGTCGCGGGGCCCGTCGCCGGGGCCGCCGCATACGCCCTCGACGAGCCCGACGCGATCGCCGCACGCGCCTACGCGGCCGCCGCCCTGCACGGCGCCGTGGCCGCCGCCGCCCACCGGGAACTGCTGGCCGTCGGGGCGCTCGCCCGGCCCCCGCAGGCCGGACGGCACCTCTACGCCGACCTCACCCCGCTGCGCGCGGGCCTCGCCCGCCGCGGGGTCGGCGACGCGATGGAGCTGGAGGACTGGCTCGGCGGCCGGCTCGGGGCGCCCACCCCCGGCGGCCAGCGGTTCGCCGACGAACCGGTCGCCCTGCGCGTGCGGTTGTCGACCGGACCGCTGCTCGGCGCCACCCCCCAGGAGCGGCTGACCGCGCTCACCGCGCGCGACCCGCTGGCGCTCCCGCACGTACGGCGCTCCCTGGACCACCTCGGCGCGGTCCTCGCCGAACTCACCTGACGGGAACCCACCCTGGACGCAGACCGCCCGCTCGGGGAACACCGGGTGTGGCCGCGCTCGTCCGCGGACCGGCCGTACGAACCGGCCGGATCGCCGTTGTGGTCGCCGGCCCGCACTGCCAGAGTCGAGGCATGGACACGCAGCGCCTCGACCAGAACGACTACGAGTCGATCCACACCGCGGGCCGCGCCCTCGCGGCGCGGTACGGCGGCGTCCGCACGCTCAACGCCATGCTGGACAGGTGGCTCGCGCTCGTGGAGGACGTCGAGGACGGCGTCGAGGCCCACGCGGCATGGGAGTACCCTCACGACCTGCTGTGCCGGGACTGGCTGGCCGAGGCGTGGCCGATCCTGACCGACGTGGTACGGGAGTTCCGCGCAGGCGAGTTGGCAGCCCTGGACGCCCGGTACACCGCCGCGACGGTGGCGCTCGAAGGTGCTGGGCCGGCCGGGTCGCAGCCCGGGGGCGGCCGGTGGTGGCACCACCGTCGGCCGCGGCTGATCGAGGGGGCGCAGGACGGGGAGCTTCCCCCGGGTTGGTAGGCGCCTGCGGCGCTCGTGCCCGGCCCGCTACGGGAGATCCTCCCGGCGGGACGCGGGCTCGGTGCGCAGACGGCGGAGGAGGGAGGGGGTCGCGCTGATCAGGAGGGTCAGGGCCACCGCCAGGGCCACGCCCTTCCAGGGTTCCGAGAAGAGGGAGCCGCCGAGGATCCCGATCAGGCCGTACGTCGCCGCCCAGGCGAGGCAGGCCGGGGCGTCGCCGCGGGCGAAGCGGCGCAGCGGCAACTGCGCCAGCAGGCAGGCCAGCATCACCGGGATGCGGCCCGCCGGGACCAGGCGGGAGACCACCAGGACCAGCACCCCGTGCTCGTCCAGTCTCGTCTGCGCCTGCTCCAGCCGCTCCGGCGTGGCCCGGCCGCGCAGGGCCTCCAGCCAGCGCGAGCCGCCGCGGGAGCGCACCCCGCGCTGCCCCAGCCAGTACAGCGCGACGTCCCCGGTGAAGGCCGCCAGCGCCGCCACCCCGAACACCATCAGCAGCCCGAACGGCATCGACTGCTGATGGAACGCCACCACCGCCGCCGAACTGACCAGCGCCCCCGTCGGGATCACCGGCACCAGCGCGCCGAGCGCCACCAGCACGAACAGCGCCGGGTAGCCGACGGCCTGCCGGGTCGTCTCCGGCGGGACCTGACCGGCCGTCGCCGCGAGGTCGAGCAGGGTCACGGCAGCCGCACCCGCTCCCCGTGCGCGGGTACCCGTACGGTCACCTTCGGCGCCAGCTGCCCGGCAAGCCGTACGAACTCCTCGCCCGGCGCGTGGAATTCGTGCGGCCGCACCGCGTCCATCCCGATCGGCCAGTACGTCCCGTAGTGCACCGGCACCGCCGCGGCCGGGCCCAGCGCGGCCAGCGCCCGCGCCGCCCGCCCCGGGTCCAGGTGCCCCTGCCCCAGATACGGCCCCCAGCCGCCCACCGGCAGCAGCGCCACGTCCACCGGCCCGACCTCCCCGGCCATCGCGTCGAACAGCCCGGTGTCCCCGGCGAAGTACGTCCGCGCCTCGCCCTGCACCACGTAGCCGAGCGCCGGCGCCAGGTGCGGCCCGAAGGGCAGCCGCCGCCCGTCGTGCCGCGCGCTGACCGCCCGTACCCGCACGCCGCCCCGTACCGCGAACTCCTCGCCCGGCGCCACCTCCGTGACGGCGAAGGCGCGCCCCCGCGCGAGCCGAGCCAGCCCCGGCACGGCCCGGCACGCACCGCGCGGCACCACCAGCCGGGTCCCGGGCGCCAGCCGCGCCAGCGACGGCAGGTGCAGGTGGTCGGCGTGCAGGTGCGACACCAGCACCACGTCCGCCACGGCCGCCTGAGCGGGGGGCACCGCCCCGCGCCGCCGCCGCAGATGCGCCAGCCGCCGCGCGAACAGCGGGTCCGTCAACAGCCGCACCCCGGAGTCCTCGACCGTGCACGTGGCATGGCCCCACCAGGTCACCTCCACCGGCACCGGCCTCCCCTCCCTCTCGCGCGTCCCCGGACATCCCGGACCTCCCCGCACCTCCCGAGCCTAAAGGCTGCCCCTACCGTCCGCCTGGAACCGGAACCCGACGTCCCCTCCTCCCGGGCCGCGGATCGGAGTAGGGTCGGGCGACATGGATGAGCTGCGCGTGGCCGCGATCGCCAGCCTGGCCCCGCTCGAGGAACTCGACGCCGACCCCTTCGCCGTCGACACCCGGACCCAGTACGCCATGTGCGCCCGCTGGGCGGCCGACCGGGGCTACGTCGTGACGAGGCAACTGCTGATCTACGGGCTGCGCGCCGACCACTGCGGGCTCTGGTCCGACATCGACGCCGGACAGGTCGACCTGTTCGTCACCCCCAACCACCGCGTGCTGGCCCGCGCGCTGCGCTCCGTCGAGGAGTTCACCGCGGAGTGCGAGCGGCGCGGCGTACGGCTGGAGACGGCCGGGCTCGACGAGCCGCAGTACACCTCCGCGATGAAGGCCGAGGTGCACCGCAGGCTCTCCATGCCGACCGCGGGCTACGACGGCACCTAGTGCTGGAACCGCCGTGCGCGCGCACGCACGTACGCACCCCTCTCGCCCGGCCCGCCGTGCCCGGCTGTGCGAGCCTGGGAGGTGACGGGGACCCGCGTGCGGGGCGCGGACCACGGTGGTGAGGCGGGTACGGCGTGTTGCGAGGCGGCCGGTGGCGGAGCACGGGCAGCGCCCTGGTGCGGGTGATTCTGGTGTGGGCGGTGTCCACCCTCACCATGCTCGCCCTGGCGGGAATCCTGCCCGACTTCCGGCTGGAGTCCGCCGACGGCGACAGCATCACGCGGATCGGCCTGACCGCCGCCTGGGGCGCCGGCGCCTTCGGACTGCTGAGCGCGCTGGTCTGGCCGGTCCTCGTACGGGCCCTGCTGCTGGTGCCCGCCCTGGTGCTCGGGCTCCTCGTCTTCTTCCTCAACGGCTCGCTGCTGCTCCTGGCACTCAACCTGGTCCCGGCCGGCCGCGGCGAGGTGGCCCCCGAGACCGCCGTCGTGGTGGCCGCGGTGATGTCCGCCGTCGCCTCGGCGACCTCCACCGCGCTGGCCGTGCGCGACGACGAGGCCTACCGGCGCCGGCTCTACCGGCTCGCCGACCGGCGGCGGCGCCGACAGCGCCGCCAGGGCACCCGCGGCGCGGACGAGACCGCGCCCGGCCTGGTGATCATCCAGCTCGACGGCGTCGGCCACGAGGTGCTGCGCCGAGCCGCCGGCCGGGGCGTGATGCCGACGGTGGCCGACTGGCTGGCGCGCACCCACCGCGTCACCTCCTGGCGTACGGACTGGTCCAGCCAGACCGGCGCCAGCCAGCTCGGCATCCTGCACGGCTCGAACTTCGACGTCCCGGCCTTCCGCTGGTACGAGAAGGACACCGGCGAGGTGATGGTCTGCAACCGCCCCACCAATGCCGCCGACCTCCAGCGGCGGGCCGTCGCCCGCACCGGCAACGGCGGGCTGCTCACCCTCGACGGGGCCAGCCGCGGGAACCTCTTCAGCGGGGGCGCCGACCAACTGGCCCTCGTGCTCTCGGTCTCCGCCCGACGTGGCCGGGCCAACCGCTCCCGCGCGGGCTACTTCGCGTACTTCTCCGACCCGGCCAACGCGGTGCGCACCGCGCTCTCCTTCACCGCCGAAGTGGGGCGGGAGATCGGCCAGTCGGTGAGGTCCCGCCTGCGCGAGGACCGACCGCGGGTGTCGCGGGGCGGGCTCTACCCGATGATCCGGGCCTTCGCGACGGTGGTGGAGCGCGACGTCGTGGTGGCGGCGGTGATCGGCGACATGCTCGCCGGGCGCGCCGCCGTGTACGCGGACCTGGTCGCCTACGACGAGGTCGCCCACCACTCGGGCCCGCACGGCCGGGACACCGACCAGGTCCTCGCCCGCCTCGACCGGAGCCTCGCCCTGCTCGCGCGGGTCGCCGAGCACGCGCCGCGGGAGTACCGGATCGTGCTGCTCTCGGACCACGGCCAGAGCCCCGGCGAGACCTTCCTGGGGCGGTACGGGCTCACGCTGAAGGACCTGGTCCGGGCCGGCTGCGGGCTGCCGGTGTCCCGCCGGGCCGGGCGCACCCGCAGCGGGGCCGAGGCGCGCGCCGCCGTACGGGCCGCCCTGCACCGGCCGGTCGAGGAGGAGGGCGAGGAGGCCCACCCGGAGCCGGGCCCGGACCCGGTGGTGCTGGCCTCGGGCAACCTCGGGCTGATCTCCTTCCCCGACCTGCCGGGCCGGGCCTCGCGTGAGCGGATCGAGCGCGCGCACCCGGCCCTGCTGGCGACCCTGGCCAACCACCCGGGCATCGGTTTCCTGCTGGTGGACGGGGAGGTGCTGGGGCCGGACGGGGCCCGGGCGCGGCTGGACGTCCCGGGTGAGGCGGAGGCGGCGCTGGCGCGCTTCGGGCCGGGCGCCGCGCAGGCCGTCCGGCGGACCGACTCCTTCCCGCACGTGGCCGACATCATGGTGAACTCGGCGTACGACCCGGACACGGGCGCGGTGCACGCCTTCGAGGAGCAGATCGGCTCGCACGGGGGCCTCGGCGGGGAGCAGGGCCACGCGTTCCTGATGTGGCCGAGCGAGCTGTCGGAGCCCGGCCCGGAGCCCGGGGCCGAGCTGGTGGGCGCGGAGGCGGTGCACCGGGTGCTGCGGCGCTGGCTGCGGGAGGCGGACGGGCCCCAGGTGCCGGTCGGTCCCCGGTCCACTCCGGCGCGGGCGGAGAATCAGCGGCTGGAGGGGGTTTCGGACGGAATCTTTCCTTGTGTAGACGCCTCCGTACGGGACGAAACCCGCTGATTTGGCGGCGCCTTCGCGCTGGTCAACCATGTGTTGACCTGCCCAGCATGTGAGACACCCCCGAGGCGCACCACCGATGACCAGCACCACAGCACCGCCGCCCACCCAGTCTTCCGGGACCGAGACCGAGGCCGGGACCGAGGCCGGGACCGCCTCCGAGCCCCACCCGCAGGGCAGCCCGCACGCCCGCCGCTTCGGCCTCCCCGTCGCGACCTGCCTGGTCATGGGCAACATCATCGGCGGCGGCATCTTCCTGCTGCCCGCCTCGGTGGCACCCTTCGGCACCGTCAGCCTCGTCGCCTTCGGCGTGCTCACCCTCGGCGCCGTCGCCCTCGCCCTGGTCTTCGGGCGGCTCGCCGAACGCCACCCGCAGACCGGCGGCCCGTACGTCTACGCCCGCGCCGCCTTCGGCGACTTCGCGGGCTTCCTCGCGGCCTGGAGCTACTGGATCACCACCTGGGTCTCCAACGCGGCCCTCGCCGTCGCGTCCGTCGGCTACCTCGGCGTGCTCTTCCCGGCCGTGGGCGAGCACAAGTGGTCGATGTGCCTGGCCGCCCTCACCGTCCAGTGGCTGCCCGCGCTGGCCAACCTGGCCGGCACGCGCTACGTCGGCGCGGTGCAGGTGGTCGCCACCGTACTGAAGTTCGCTCCCCTGCTGCTGGTCGCCGTGGGCGGGCTGTTCTTCTTCGACCCGGCCAACCTCGGCCCCTTCCAGGCCACCGACCAGAGCGCGGTCGGCGCCGTCTCCGCCACCGCCGCGATCCTGCTCTTCAGCTACCTCGGCATCGAGTCGGCCGCCGTCAGCGCCGGCGAGGTCCGCGACCCGGCCCGCAACGTCGGCCGGGCCACCATCCTCGGCACCGTCGGCGCGGCCGCCGTCTACCTGCTGGGCACGCTCGCCGTCTTCGGCCTGGTCGCGCACGAGGAGCTGGTCTCCTCCACCGCTCCCTTCACCGACGCCGTCAACGCCATGTTCGGAGGGACCTGGGGCGGCACGCTCGTCGCCTGCGCTGCCGTGGTCTCGATGGTCGGCGCCCTCAACGGCTGGACCCTGCTCAGCGCGCAGACCCCGTACGCCGCCGCCAGGGACGGGCTGTTCCCCAAGGCCTTCGAGACGAAGAAGCGCGGTGTCCCGGTGGTCGGTGTCCTCGTCACCGTCGTGCTGGCCTCCGGCCTGACCCTCTACAACTACACGGCCGGCTCCGAGGGCGTCTTCGAGACCCTGGTCCTGGTCACCACCTTCACCGCGACCGTCCCGTATCTGCTCTCCACCGCCGCGCAGCTGTATTTCCTCGCCTCCGGCCAGTCGGAGCGGGTCCACCGCGGCCGGCTCGTCCGCGACTGCGTCCTCGCCTGCCTGGCCTTCGCCTTCTCGATGTGGCTGGTCGCCGGATCCGGCTACGCCGCCGTCTACCAGGGCGTCCTCTTCCTCTTCGCGGGCGTGCTCGTGTACGCGGTGATGTCGGCGAGGTCCGTCCGCAGGCGGCGCGCAGCCGTTTCACCCGCGGGGTAATTTGGAAGGAGAGGTCAGTCAGGGGGGCTCCAAGGGGTCGCCATGTCCGCGATCAGCAACAGCATCGACATCGACCGCAGACCCGAGGACGTCTTCGCCTACGTGACGGACCCCACGCACCTGCCGGAGTGGCAGGACAGCGCCGTGTCCGCGGTTCCCGTGGGCGACCTCCCGGTCCACGTGGGTTCGAGGGTCCTCGTCACCCGCCAGATCGGCAAGCGGACGATGCCCTCGACCGTGGAGTTCACGGAACTCGACCCGCCGCGGAGCTGGCACCTCCACGGCGTCGACGGGCCCGTCCGGCCGGACGTACGGGGCCGGATTGAACCCCTCGACAACGGGACCCGCTCGCGCGTCACGCTGTCCGTCGACTTCGAGGGCCACGGCATGGGCAGGGGCCTCGTCCCCCTGATGGTCAAGCCCATGGTCCGCAAGGAAATGCCCCGCAGCGAGGAGAAGCTGAAGCACCTGCTGGAGCACTCCGCGGCCTGAGCCGGCGGGAAAACCGGATGCTCCCGGAGACGTGGTGCGCCCACACTGGGCGCACCACATCCCGGACCCCGAAGGACATCCACACCCGTGCAGGCTGCCGTGACCGTCACTCCCGCCCAGATCCCCGAACTGCTCCTCGGCCTCGCCACCGTGCGGCCCGTGTTCCTCTGGGGGGCGCCCGGCATCGGCAAGTCCTCGCTCGTGCGGAAGTTCGCCGACTCCCTGGGCCTGGAGTGCGTCAGCCTCCTCGGTACGCAGCTCGCCCCCGAGGACCTGATCGGCGTACCGCAGATCCGTGACGGCCGCTCCGTCTTCTGCCCGCCCGAGGCCATCGCCCGCGACGAGCCGTACTGCCTCTTCCTCGACGAGCTCAACGCCGCGTCCCCGGACGTCCAGAAGGCCTTCTACTCGCTGATCCTCGACCGCCGGATCGGCTCCTACGAGCTGCCCGCGGGCTCCATCGTCATCGGCGCGGGCAACCGGGCCACCGACAACGCGCTGGCCCGGCCCATCGCCTCGGCCCTGGTCAACCGCCTCACCCACGTCCACCTCCAGGCCTCCGCGCGGGACTGGCTGATCTGGGCCGGCGAGAACGGCATCCACCCCTGGATCACCGACCACCTCACCGACCGCCCCGACCACCTGTGGTCGCAGCCGCCCAAGACCGAGGAGCCCTTCTCCACGCCGCGCTCCTGGCACATGCTCTCCGACGCCCTGCACTCCTTCGGGCCCGAGCTGGACGAGCAGACCCTGAAGGTCGTCGCGCACGGCACCCTCACCCCCGCGCACGCCGTCTCCTTCTGCGGCTACGCGAAGATCGTCCGCCACAGCTTCGGCATCGAGGCGATCATCAAGGGGGAGGCCTCCTGGCCCACCCGGCCCGCCGACCGCGACCTGCTGTACTACCTGGCCGATGCCTTCCGAGGCCGCCTGATCAAGGAACTCCCGGCGCAGCGCGAACACGTCTCGCCCGCCGTCCGGCAGACCGCCTACCGGGCCAAGTCCCTGCTCGTGCAGCTCGCCGAGATCTCCGTCGAGGTCGCCCAGACCGTCATCGCCGACGACGGCGACGGGCTGCCGGTGCTGCCCGGCTGGTTCCTGATCGAGGCCGCCCGCGACATGCCCCGCCTGGTCGAGGCCCGCCGGTGAGCAGCGGCGCCCCGCGCGGCAAGAACGGCAAGGAATCCAAGGCCGACCCCGCCACCCAGGCCTTCGCCGAGGGCCTGGCCCTGGTCAAACGGAACCCGGCCCTCGCCGCTGTCGAGGGGAACATCTGCCGCGAGGCCGGCTGCGCGGCCGCCCCCGCCGGGGGACTGGCCGTCGTGACCTCCAACGGCACGATCCACGCCCACCCCGCCCGACGGGCCGACCCCCGGGAGTGGGCCTGGACGATCGCCCACGCCCTGCTCCACCTCGGCTTCGGCCACGTCCCCGCCGGCAGGGACGAGGACCGTCCGCAGCCCGACCGCTTCGACCTCGCCGCCCGCTGCGCCGTCGTCAACCGCTTCCTGCTGACCTTCTCCGTCGGCCGGGCCCCCGACCACCTCCCCGCCCAGTACCCCGGCGGCGACGAGGAACTGCTCGCCGCCCGCTGGCGCCGCGACGGCATCCCGGCCGCCTACGAGCGCTGCGGCACCGCCGGGGACCACCCCGACCAGCTCCTGGTCACCTGGCCGGCCTGGGGCAACAGCGCCGTCCCCGACTGGGAGACCGCCTTCGCGCACGCCCTGACCCGCAGCGTCTCCGCCGCCATGGACGTCGCGGGCGGCCGCCGCGACCGGGTCACCGGAGAGCGCGTACGCCGGCACCCCTGGGACCGGGCGCTGAACTGGTTCGTCTCCTCGTACCCGCTGCTCGGTGGCCTCGCCGCCGGCCTGGAGATCGTCGCCGACGCCGAACTCGCCCGCACCCAGGGCATCGCCATCGCCGCCGTCAGCACGAGCGCCGGGGAGATCTACGTCAACCCGCTGCGCACCTTCACCGACGGCGAATGGCGGTTCATCCTCGCCCACGAAATGCTGCACGCCGCCCTGCGCCACGGCGAGCGCCGCGGCGCCCGCGACCCGTACCTGCACAACGTGGCCGCCGACTACGTGGTCAACGGCTGGCTCGTGGAGATGGACGTCGGCGAGATGCCCGAAGGGCTGCTCCACGACCCGGCGCTGAAGGACCTCTCGGTCGAGGAGGTCTACGACCGCATCACCACCGACCTGCGCCGGATGCGCCGCCTCGCGACCCTGCGCGGCAAAGGGCTCGGGGACATCCTGGGCGAGCCGCTGCCCCACCCGGGGAGCGGCCCGTACAGCGATCTGGACGGCTTCTACCGGCGCGCCCTGGTCCAGGGCTTCGACCTGCACGAGTACGGGGAACGCGGGCTGCTGCCCGCCGGGCTGATCCAGGAGATCCGGGCCTTGGCGCACCCGCCGGTGCCCTGGGACGCCCGCCTCGCCCGCTGGTTCGACGAGTACGTGCCGCGTCCCGTGGCCGTACGGTCCTACGCGCGCCCGGCACGCCGCCAGGCGTCCACCCCGGACATCCCCCGCGCGGGCCGGTACTTCCCGCCCGAGGAGATCGCCCGCTGCACCTTCGGGGTGGTGCTCGACACCTCGGGGTCCATGAACGCCGCCCTGCTCGGCAAGGCGCTGGGCGCGATCGCCTCGTACGCAGAGGCCCGCGACGTACCGGCGGCACGCGTCGTGTTCTGTGACGCGGCGCCGTACGACGCGGGCTATCTGCCGCCGAGCGAGATCGCGGGCCGGGTACGGGTGCGCGGTCGCGGCGGCACGGAACTGCAACCGGGCATCGACCTGCTCCAGCGGGCGGAGGACTTCCCGCCCGGGGCCCCGGTGCTGGTGATCACGGACGGGTGGTGCGACACCCTGCGGATCCGGCGCGAGCACGCCTATCTGGTTCCGCAGGGTGCTTCCCTGCCGTTCACGCCACGGGGGCCCGTCTTCCGACTGACCTGACGGTTTAGTCGAGGTAGTCGCGCAGCACCTGCGAACGCGACGGGTGGCGCAGCTTCGACATGGTCTTGGACTCGATCTGGCGGATGCGCTCACGGGTGACCCCGTACACGCGGCCGATCTCGTCCAGGGTCTTCGGCTGGCCGTCGTTGAGGCCGTAACGCATGGAGACCACGCCCGCCTCGCGCTCGGAGAGCGTGCCCAGGATCGACTGGAGCTGCTCCTGGAGGAAGGTGAAGGACACCGCGTCCGCCGGAACGACCGCCTCGGAGTCCTCGATGAGGTCACCGAACTCGCTGTCGCCCTCCTCACCCAGGGGGGTGTGCAGGGAGATCGGCTCGCGGCCGTACTTCTGGACCTCGATGACCTTCTCGGGGGTCATGTCGAGCTCCTTGCCCAGCTCCTCCGGAGTGGGCTCCCGGCCGAGGTCCTGGAGCATCTGGCGCTGGACACGGGCCAGCTTGTTGATGATCTCGACCATGTGGACGGGGATGCGGATGGTGCGCGACTGGTCCGCCATGGCACGCGTGATCGCCTGGCGGATCCACCAGGTCGCGTACGTGGAGAACTTGAAGCCCTTGGTGTAGTCGAACTTCTCCACGGCGCGGATCAGGCCGACGTTGCCCTCCTGGATCAGGTCCAGGAAGAGCATGCCGCGGCCGGTGTAGCGCTTGGCCAGGGAGACCACGAGGCGGAGGTTGGCCTCCAGCAGGTGGTTCTTGGCCCGGCGGCCGTCCTCGACGAGGATCTCCAGCTCGCGCTTGAAGGCGGGCTTGTGGTCCTCCTCCTCTTCGAGCTTGTACTCGGAGAAGAGACCCGCCTCGATGCGCTTGGCGAGCTCGACCTCCTGCTCGGCGTTGAGGAGCGGCACCTTGCCGATGAGCTTGAGGTAGTCCTTGACGGGGTCGGCGGTGGCGCCGGCGACCATGACCGTCTGTGCCGGGGCGTCGTCCTCGTCGTCGTCGGACAGGACGAAGCCCTGCGTGCCGCCGGGCTTGGGGGTCTCCTCCTCGGCGTCGTCGGCGAGGTCCTCGGCCGCCCAGTCCTCGCCTTCGGCCGCCGGGGTCTCGGCCTCGTCGCCGTCCTTGGCGCCGGTCTTCTTCGCCGCCGTCTTCTTGGTGGCGGTCTTCTTCGCGGCGGTCTTCTTGACCGTCCGCTTCTTCGGCTCGGCGACGGCCTCGGCCGTCGTCTCGTCCTCGGTGGCGGCGGCCGACGGAGCGGATATCGCCGCAGCGGTGGCAGGGGCCGGGCTGGTGGCCGAGGTCTTGCGCGCGCCGATGGGGCGCGGCGCGGCGGCAGCCTTCTTGGTGGCGGTGCGGGCCGGGGCAGCGGCCGCCTTGCGCGGCTTCTTGGCGGCAACCTTCGTGGCGGGCGCGGCGCTGACGTGCAGTGCGACACCCTCCTCGTCCAGGACCTGGTTCAGGCTGCGCAGGACCCGCTTCCACTGGTCCACCGGGATGCGGCCGGCCTCGAAGGCCTGGCGCACGTCGTCACCGTTGATGTGACCCTGCTCGCGGCCGCGCTCGACAAGCGCGACAAGGGCCTCGGATTCGGCGATCTCCGTGGGGAACGTACGGGACGGGCTGAGCGACACAAGGAGCCTCTCGTTGCGAACAGATAAGGGGTGGGCCGGACATCATCGCGCGAACTCGGGAAACAGACCCGAGGGGGGTCTGTATTCCGGGGCCGCGCGAGGACACCTGTCGGTTCATCGCATGCCCGAGTCGATTCGTTACGCGCTGAATTGAGTGACCTGCGCCACGCTGTGGCGGGGCAACCAATCCGGCGCGGTTCCGTCGGCCCCTTCCGTCAGCCCGTTTTGCGGGCCTCGATGAGGAAACGGGCGGTGTGCGCGACGAACGGGCCTTCGCGTTCGATCTGTTCGTGCAGCTCGCGCAACCGGTCCCGGTACTGCCCGACCGTGAAGCCGGGCACCATCCAGATCACCTTCCGGAGAAAGTAGATCACGGCTCCGATGTCGTGGAACTCCGTTCGCAGTCGTTCCGAGCGCAGAGCGACGACCTCGAGCCCGGCCTTCGTGGCGTCCGCCACGGCGTCGTCGGGGTGCCGGCCGCGGCGGATCTCCTCCGGCTGGGGCCCGAGGAAGTACTCGACCAGCTCGAAGACGCTCGCCGGACCGACCTGCTGGGACAGGTAGGTGCCGTCGGGCCGGAGCACCCGCGCGATCTCGTCCCACCAGATGGTCACCGGGTGCCTGCTGGTGACGAGCTCGAAGGCCTCGTCGCCGAACGGCAGCGGCGGCTCGTCGGCGTCCGCGACCACGACCGCGCCGAGCGGGTGCAGCAACCGGGTCGCCTTGGTGATGTTGGGCGGCCAGGACTCGGTGGCCGCCATCAGCGGGGGCAGCGGTCCGCAGCCGGCGAGGACCTCGCCGCCGCCGGTCTGGATGTCCAGTGCGGAGCCGACCCGGGCGAGCCGCTCGCCCAGCAGCCGCTGATAGCCCCAGGAGGGGCGCTGCTCGGTGGCGCGGCCGTCGAGCCAGGAGAAGTCCCAGCCGTCCACCGATACGGACTCGGCCTCGGCCACGAGATGGTCGAAAGTACGCGTCATGTGTAGATCGTCCCAGCTCTGGCCCCGGTCATCCACCGGATAAGTCGACTACAGTGGGCTCCGGGCCGTGACTGGCGTTCGGGTGGATCACCACCGGGGAGCGGCCCGGCGTACGCGTCGTACGTCGACTGCCGCGCGCCTGGGCGAACCGCTACCGCGAACCGCAGCGACGTTCAGGAGACCCCGTGACGACTGCCCAGACCGCCACCTCCACCGCCCGGCTGATGGACGGCACCGCCCTCGCGCGCCGCATCTCGGAGCAGACCGCCGCCTACGCGGCCAAGATCACCGAGCGCACCGGTACCGCTCCTTGCCTCGCGACCGTGCTGGTCGGCGAGGACCCCGCGTCCGTCACCTACGTACGCATGAAGCAGAACCGTTGCGCCAAGGCCGGGATCACCTCCCGCCACGTGGAGCTCCCGGCCGAGACCACCACCGGGGAACTGGTGGCCGCCCTCACCGCGCTCTCCGAGGACCCGGAGATCAGCGGCATCCTGCTCCAGCACCCCGTCCCGCACCACATCGACGAGCGCGCCGCCTTCGAGGCCATCGCCCCCGGCAAGGACGTCGACGGGGTCACCATGCACTCCTTCGCCGCCATGGGCTTCGGACTGCCGGGCTTCGTCTCCTGCACCCCCGGCGGCATCATGCGGCTGCTCGCCGAGTACGACGTCGACCTGACCGGCAAGCACGCCGTGGTGGTCGGCCGCAGCGCGATCCTGGGCAAGCCGGCCGGGATGCTGCTCCTGGAGCAGAACGCCACCGTCACCTACTGCCACTCGCGCACCGTGGACCTGCCGTCGATCGTGCGCCAGGCGGACGTGCTGGTCGCCGCGGTCGGCAAGGCCGAGTTCATCCGCGGCGAGGACGTCAAGCAGGGCGCGGTCGTCCTGGACGCCGGCTACAACGAGGGCAACGTGGGCGACGTCCACTTCGAGTCCGCCGCCGCCCGCGCCTCGCTGATTACCCCGGTCCCGGGCGGGGTCGGCCCGATGACCATCGCCGTACTGCTGGAGCAGACCGTCCGGGCCGCCGCCGCGCAGGCCGGCCTGTCGCTCGCGGACCTGTAGCGGTCCCGGAGCGCCAGGAACGCCCCGGGCCCTTCGGTCCGGGGCGGCGGTCACTGCCCTAGACGCCGGAGGCGCGGCGGCGGGCCGCGGCGACGATGGGGGAGGCGCGGAACTCCTGCGCCAGCTCGGCCAGCGGCTGCGAGTCCAGGCGGTGGGAGTCCATCCGGTACGGGGCCGGGCAGCCGAGCCCCGCGCCCGGCCCGGCGCAGCCGTCGCCCGCCCGGTCGGCGGCCGCCCGGTGCTGGCAGGCCGCGGCCAGCATGGCCGCGTCCGCGACCAGGGAGGCCTCCCGTTCGGTGAGGCCCTCGGCGAGCGCGGCCTCGTGGGCGCGGCTGCGTACGGCGGGGTCGAACCAGCACGCGAGGGCCAGGATGCCGTCGTCGATCACCGACTCCCGGTGGATCAGCCGGATCCCGACCGGCGACCACCAGGCCATCGGTACGGTCATCACACTGGACGCGGCGAACCCGCGCAGCGCCGCCCACAGGGGCTGCAGCCGCCGGTACTCGCTGAAGTCCCGCCAGGCCGCCGAGCCGCCGACGAGCGGCACGATGAACCCCGTACCGACCAGCAGGGCCGCCGTGGCGGCGATCGGCGGCGCCCCGTACGTGGACAGCCCGTCCCAGTCGCGACCGCTCCAATGGGCTCCCACCGCGATCCACTTCACGGTGACGAAGGCCATGTCCATGGCCCCGCCGAGCATGAGCAGCGCCAGCCCGGTGCGCAGCGGGCGCATCGGATTCTTCGGGCCCGGCGAGCCCGCCGCCGGGGTCAGGCGCCGCAGCCACTTGCGGCACAGCAGGGTGAGCGCGGTGCTGCCCACGGTGTGGGCCACCAGGTAGCAGACGATCATCTCGCGGATCCAGGGCGTGTTCGCGTAGTACGTGTCCATGTCGCGCAGCCGCTCGACCGGCGCGTCACCCTTCGCGAACAGGGCGACGATCAGCACGATGCCGGCGCTGTACGCGGCCACGGTGACGCGGATGGTCCGCAGGACACCGGGTGTCGGGGTGCCGCCCCAGTACAGGATCAGCACGATGGAGGCGCCCGAGAACGCGGTGAGCAGGCTGTAGACCAGGGGAGCCGAGAAGTTGACGATGCCGGTCAGGCGGTTGACGAGGACGATCGTCGGGGGCGCCGAGAGGAACACGGCGAGGGAGCCGACCGCCAGCAGGGTGCAGACGGCGCGCATGAGGGGCTGGTCCCAGCCCCTGCGTAAGGTCGGCGCCTTGACGATCAGTGCCGCGGCGATCACCAGCCCCGGCACGTAGAGGATCAGGCTTTCCGTCATCGGGCCTGTCCGACGGGGTCGACCGGACCCACCGGGTCGACGGGGCTCACGGTCTCGACGGGCCTCACCCGGTCCAAGGGGCTCACCACGTCGACCGGACCCACCGCGTCCACGGTGCTCACCGGGTCCACCGGGTCCACCGGGCTCACCGGGTCCGCTGCGCCGGTCGCGCGGGCGAGGCCGGCCACGGCCCGCTCGGCGGTGGTGAGCGGCGCGGCCTTGAGGGCGCCCCGGTCCGAGGCCCGCAGCACCTCCCAGACCATGGACGGGCGCAGCCAGTACGTGGGCGGCCGGTTCATGGTGATGACCTGGAGCAGGGCGGCGGCCAGCGACTCGTTCGTGAGGGCGCCGGTCATCAGCCGGTCGATGTACCCGTTGAGCAGCCCCGCCCCGGCACGCGGCTTCATGCCGGTGGCGCCCGGGTAGAGGATGTCCTGCGAGGTGGCGAGGTCCCAGGCGATGGCCACCTGCGGGGCGATGACCCGCTGCGCCTCGCGGCCGATGGCGGGGTGGGCGAGGCCCTTGGCCCGCAGCAGGCCGCGTACGGCGAGCAGCCCCTGGGCGGCGACCGTCATGCCCTGCCCGTAGAGCGGGTTGAAGGTGGCCACCGAGTCGCCGACGGCGAAGAAGCCGTCGGGCAGCTCCGCCTTTTCGAAGTACACCCGGCGGTTGGCGGTGCCCTGGGTGACGGCCACGTCCGTGAGGGGCTTCTTGCCTTCGAGGAGCGCGCCGACGATCGGGTCGCGCACGCCCTTGGCGAACGGGATGAACCGGTCCGGGTCGGCCGTGGGCTGCCCGCCGCGGGTGCCGGACAGGGTGGCCTGCCAGCGGCCGCCTTCGATCGGTACGAGCGTCGCCGTCTGGCCCGGTACGGGCACCCGGGGGTCGGACTGCACGTTGATGATCGGGAAGCCGGCGGCGTGGGCTCCGGCGGGCGCCTCGAAGATGCGGGTCGCGTAGACGAGGCCGGAGTCGACCTCGGCCTGCCGCAGGCCGATCGGGCCGAGCGCCTCCAGCCAGGCGCGGGCTCGGGAGCCGCGGCCGCTCGCGTCCACCACGATGTCGGCCGTGACCAGCCGGTTCTCTTCCTCCGGGGTGTCGACGCGGACCCCGGTGACCCGGGCGGCCGTGCCCTCCAGGGAGCGGACGCGGCTGCGCTCCAGGGTGGTGACCCCGGCCAGCCCGATGACACGGGAGCGGACCACCGAGTCCAGGAGGTCGCGGCTGCAGGAGATGTTGAACTGCATCTCGTCGTGGCGCCGCAGCCACCCCTGGGCGGTCTTGGTCACCAGATCGGTGGGCAGGCTCCGGCGGAACGCGCCCGCGGCCGTCCAGTCGTCGGTGATCCCCGGCAGGATCTCCTCGATGGCGCGGGCCCCGCCCGACCACAGGAGGTGGACGTGGCGGGCCTGGGGCAGTCCGCGCCGCGGCGCCGGGCCGTCCGGCAGCGAGTCCGCGTCGATGATCGTGACCGTCGTGTGCTCGGCGAGGACGGCCGCCGCGAGCAGGCCGGCCAGGCTGCCGCCGATGACGACGGCGTGGCGGGGCGGGGAAGACTGGGTCATCGTGTGGTGCTCTCTGTCAGGGCCGTGCCCGAGGCATCGGCGAAGGAGGTGCGTCGGCGGGGAAGGCGGTGGTCGGCCGCCGCTGTGGTCACGCCCCGGGTTTCGGGGCCTGGTCGTCTTCCGCGCTCAACGTCCCCAGCCGAACGAGGTCTTGATGCGCTCGATCGCCTCGGGGACCTGTTCTTCCCGGGGTGGTGGCGGTGGCAGGTAGGGCTTCAGCAGCTTGCCGAGGTGCAGTCCGAAGGTCTCGGCCCGGATCTCCGCCGGGTCCTCCCGGTCGGCGCGGGCGGCCGCCTGCCGGACCACCGTGCCGAGTCCGGCGTCGGAGCGCAGCAGTTCGGCGAGGCTGCCGTGGCGCTCCGTCAGCCGGGCGGCCACCGCCATGCCCGGTCCGTGACGGTCACAGGTGCCCTCGTCCAGGTGCCACAACTCGTGGCAGGCGATGACGAGCTGGTGCTCGGGCCGGGTGCGCTCCTCGATGACGAGCAGGTCGCGCTCCGTCAACTCCAGCCACAGCCCGCTGGCGGTGTCGGGCGGGAAGACCGCGAAGCGGAACTCCACCGGCCGGCCGCCGCGCCTGCGCGCGTACGCGGCGCAGACGCTCCCGATGATCTCGCCGGCCTCGGACGGCGCCGTCAGCCGCGCCTCCGCCAGCAGATCGCAGCCGAGCCTTCGCATGGCCCGCGTCGTCCTCATGGCGCTCCCCCCTCGGCAGTTCGGTCACAGGGTGCGCCGGGAGGGCTCAACTGCCCTTCCCGCGCGAGCAGATCGTCCAGGTGGTCAGCCAGGGACTTCCAGCCGCCCGGGGAGAGCTTCCCGGCGCGCGTGACGATGTTGCGTACGTCGTGTGCCCTCATCACGGCGAGCATGGGGTTCCCCACCGCCCGCTCCGCGGCTTCCAGTTCGCGCTCCACGCGGGCGAGGGCGGAGCCGAGCGCCTCGGTGTCGTCGGCCAGCAGGAATCCGCTCTCGACGCCGTAGAAGCGCTGGATCCCGGCGGCCGCGGCGAGGTTCGGCAGCCCGTCGCCCCGCGCCAGCCGGGTCAGCGACTGGCCGGAGGCGTCGAAGGAGCCGGCGATGGCGGAGAGGGAGTGGGGCTGGCCGTCCTCGCGGCGGCGGGTGCGGCGCAGGTGCTCGAACCGCAGGCGCACCTGCTCCTTGAGCGGTAGCCGGGGCGGCGTGCCGTCGAGGGTGAGCCGGATGCCCTGCGGGGTGATGCCGGTGAGGTACGAGAGGTGCTCCAGGTCGTCCGCGTCCGCCGGGCCGGCCGGGCCGAGCGCGGTGGTGGCCAGCGCCCGCTCGACCGCGCTCTTGCTGTCGGCGAGGAGGAAGCCGGCGTAGACCCCGAAGAACCGCTGTACGCCGGCCGCGTGGCCGAGCCGGGGCAGTCCGGTGCCCGCGTTGAGCGGCCCCAGGGAGGCCCCGGGGGCGTCGAAGTCCTCGGCTATCGCGGCGAGCGACCACTCCCGGCCGTACCGGTCGCGGCGGGTGGAGCGCAGCCGCAGGAACCGCTGGTGCACCCGCCGGCACAGCGGGAGTTCGGGGGCGGCGCCGGCCACCACACGGGGAATGAGCGCGGGCTCGACCCCGGACAGGTGGCTCAGCCGCTCGACGGAGAGCACCTCGGCCGGGTCTTGGCCGCGCTGCCCCGCCAACTCCACGACGCGGCCCCAGATCGTGTCGAGGTCGGGTCGGGCGGCTCGCACCGGGCAGTTCTCCGTCACTCGAGAGGAGTCTGGTAGAGAAGACGTTCGATTCGGTTGCTGTGCGTGAAGCGTAGCCCTCCGCTGCGTGGCGAACCAGGGCGCCCCCCAACCTTTCTTTCCATCCGTCTCAAGAAAGGTTGGCATGCCACCGGCATGACCCCGCGGCGCTGAACTCCTCTGCTCGGCGCTGTCTGGCCGGCCACGGGTGGGGCTTCTCGGTGTGTCCGGTCAAGGCAGGATCTCGACGTACCCGTCCGTTCCGTGCACGCGGATCCGCTGCCCGTCCCGGATCAGCCGGGTGGCCTGATCCACGCCCACGACGGCCGGCAAGCCGTACTCCCGGGCGATCACCGCGCCATGGGTCATCAGGCCGCCCACCTCCGTCACCAGGCCCGCGACTGCGACGAACAGCGGCGACCAGCTGGGGTCCGTGAAGGTCGTGACCAGGATGTCGCCCGCTTCGAGATCGGCCTGCGCCATGTCAAGGATGACGCGGGCCCTTCCCTCGATGGTCCCGGCGGAAACCGGTAGACCGATCAGGGCGCCGGCCGGCACGTCGTCGCGCCGGTACGCCCCGGTGAGGGCCTCACCGTCCGATGTGAGCACCCGGGGCGGTGTGAGCGCGTGGTACGACCGGAACGCGTCCTTGCGCCGCCGGATGAGCTGGTCATCCACCTGGTTCGAGCGCACGACGTCGTGGAGTTCCCGGAACGTGAGGTAGAAGGCGTCTTCCTTCTCGGGAAGCACGTTGGCCTGCACGAGGCGCCCGACCTCCTCCAGCAGGGCCTGCTTGTAGAGGAAGTAGCGGCTGACGATGCCGTACTTCGGGTACTCCCGGTACCCGATGAAGGTCCTGACCCGGTCGATCATCCGCTTGGCCTCGTCGGCCTTCCGCTCCCCGTCCGGCAGGGCCCGCAAGCGTGACAGCACGTCCTGTTCCTTCTTCTGCGCCTTCTGCCGGCCTTCCTCGAAGCGCCGCCCGGCGGCGCCCGGCTCGAAGTTCCTGACGTTGTCGAGGATCACGGGCACGAGCGTGGTGGGGCGCTCGCGCCAACGCGGCCTCGTGATGTCGATCTCGCCGACGCAGCGCATGCCGTACCGGTCGAGGTAGGCCTCGATGGCGTCGCGCGCTTCGGTCCCGCCCGCGAGCTTCGCCAGCTCGTCGAGGAAGCCCTCGTCCTCGACGCCCTGCAGGAACGCCACCACCTGCGGCTGCGGGCGGATCACGTCCGCGACGTCGAGGAGCTCCAGTCCCATCTGGGACGTGATGTTGCCGGGGGCGGACAGCGTGAGCGTGTCAGCCGCGTTCTTCTCGCCCAGCCACTCCTGCAGCTTGTCGTTGAGCCACCACGTGGCCTCCATCCCCGCCATGATCGCCTGAAGGTTCAGCGGATCACCGAGCACTCGCTTGTGCTCCTCGAAGGCCTCCTCCAGCAGGAAGTCGAACAGCGCCGGTCCGCTCTTCGTCCGGATGTCGCGCTCCAGGGCGGCGATGGACACCCGGCTGCGCTCGATCAGCTCGGTGACGATGGCCGGATCGGTCTCGATCGGGGCGGACGCGCCGCCGGCCGGCGGCCCGCCGGGACCCGCGTCGGGGAGCGACGGGACGAAATCGTCGTGGTCGAGGACGGTCTCCAGAGCGTCCCTGATCAGCGGATCACCTCTCCCCAGGACGTCCAGGAGACCGGCGCGGCTCACGGGCGAGGCCAGGCGCCGGGTGACGTCGACGAACAGTCGCCCGCCGGCCTCGTGCATCGGCACCATGGCCGTCAGCTGCCACATGGAGAGCCCCAGGGGCTTCATGGGGTCGGTCATCATCTGCCCGTGACCAACGGAGACGTAGACGTGATGGTCCTGGTCGCCGGTCTCGGGGACGGGGATGGGGATGGGGATGGGGAACAGCGTCGTGATCGGCCGGCTCTGAACGATCTGGAAGCCGTCGTCGAGCAGGCACCATTCGATGTCCTGCGGGCGGCCGAAGTGCGCTTCGATCCGCCGCCCGAGCTGCACGAGCCGCACGACCTGCGCATCCGTGAGCGCCGGCTGCTCCTGGCGCCGCGCGTCGATCGCCACCTCCTGGGTACCGCCGGCCGGCAGGGCGTGAACGGCACGCTGTTTGGCGGCGATCGTTTTGGCGACGATTTCGCCGTGCCGCACCTTGAAGACGTCCGGCTTCACCAGTCCGCTGACCAGCGCCTCGCCGAGACCGAAGCCGGCGTCCACGGTGGCGACCTTCCGGTTGCCCGTGACGGGGTCCGCCGTGAACAAGATGCCCGCCGCGTCCGGGAAGACCATCTGCTGCACGACCACGGCCATGTGGACCGTACGGTGGTCGATGCCGTTGCGCATGCGGTAGATCACGGCCCGCTCGGTGAACAGCGAGGCCCAGCACCGGCTGACGTCCCGCAGGACCGCCGTCGGCCCCACGACGTTCAGGTACGTGTCCTGCTGGCCGGCGAAAGAGGCCGTCGGCAGGTCCTCCGCCGTCGCGCTGGACCGGACGGCGTAGGCGTCGGCCTGCTCGCCGAGCCGGCCGAGAGCGGTGGTGATCGCCGCCGCGAGATCGCCCGGGATGGCGATTTTTTCGATGGTCCGACGAATCTGCGCGCTGAGCGTCCCGATCTCCTCCCGGTCGTCCGGGTTCACGCGCGACAAACGACCAAGCAGATCGTCGATCGACGGCGCTTGCGCCATGATCCGCCGGAAGGCGTCCGTCGTCACGCAAAAGCCACCCGGCACACGGATGCCTTCGATCCGCGACAGTCCGCCCAGGTGCGCGCCCTTGCCGCCGACGACCGCGACCTGCGTCTCGTCAACCTCTTGCAGATCCCACACGTACTGCTCGATCACCGCGATACCTCCAAGGCAGCCGTGTCCCGCTGCACTGCACTGGCCGATCGAATCACCGGCGCCTCCCACTCTGCCGAACCGCTTGCCGAGCACATCCTCATCCCCGGCTGCCGTCCCTCTGACGCACCTTCACGCACGCGTCGTGCCCCCCATTTCCGCAGGTTGTGGCCTCGGCCGACGATTCTGCGCCGTGACCCGGGCCTTGCCGCAAGCCCCCCAGTGCGCTATAAGTTGAGAGTGGCAAGGAGAGAGCTCTCCTTGCCTTTGCTTTTTTGCGGCGGCGGCGCGCCGCGTACGGGTACGCGTCGTCGGCCCGACCGGCGGTGGCCGAGGCCTTCCAGGCACGTCCCCGGAGCGGGCTCCTTACCCCGGAGGTAATCGACCCCGCGGCGGGACGGCGGCATCGTGGTGGCAACGGGTTCCGGGGCCGCGCACTCGGCTCCGGGGCCCGCCCGGATCTCCACCGCCACCAGCGCCTTCGACCTTCAGGGAGCCCTCATGTCCGCCACCCTGCTCGCCACCGTCGCCCGCACCGCCGTCCCGCGGATCGCGCTCCGCCGGGTGCTCGCCCTCGACGCGGTCGTCACCGCGGGCAACGGTCTCGCCTACGCCGTCTTCTCCGCCCCGCTCGGGCGGCTGCTCGGGGTCGGCGCCACGACCCTGTTCGGGCTCGGGCTCTTCCTCACCGCCTACGGAGCCGGCGTCGGCCTGCTCGCCTCGCGGAGCCGGACCCCGGCCCTCCCCGTGAAGTTCGTCATCGAGGCCAACTGGGCCTGGGCGGCGCTCAGTCTGGTCTCGCTCTTCACCTGGCTCTCGCCCACGACCGCAGGCGCGGTGTGGATCCCGGCGCAGGCCCTCACCGTCGCCTCCTTCGCCCTCCTCCAGCAGCTGGCGCTGCGCTCAACCGGTTCAGGAGGCCAGTGAGCGCAGGTACTTCGCCGTCGCCGGGTCGGCCGGTAGCAGGGTCTCGATGGCCAGCTCGGCCACGGTCACGTCCATCGGCGTGTTGAAGGTGGAGATGGACGACACGAAGGAGAGCACGTGCCCGTCGTGCTCGATCCGCAGCGGCAGCGCGATGTACGGCGCCGCTTCCTGCGGCTCGCCGTCGCCGGGCTGCTCCGCCACCGGGTACGCCGCCACCTCGTCGTACAGGGCCCGCAGCGGCTGCGAACGCGAGAGGGCGAGCTGCCGCTGCATCTGCTCCAGCAGGTGCCCCCGCCACTCCCGCAGGTTGCGGATGCGCGGGGCCAGCCCCTGCGGGTGCAGGGTGAGCCGCATCGCGTTCAGCGGCGGCGCCAGCAGGTGCTCGGGTACCCCCTCCAGCAGCATCGTGATGCCCCGGTTCGCCGCCACCACCGTGTACGTGCCGTCCACCACCAGCGCCGGGTACGGCTCGTAGCCGGTGAGCAGCCGCTCCAGGCTCTCGCGCAGCACCCCCAGCTCCGGGGCGTCCATCGGGGTGTGCGCGTACCGCGGTGCGTAACCGGCCGCCAGCAGCAGTGTGTTGCGCTCCCGCATCGGTACGTCGAGCCGGTCGGCGAGCCGCAGCACCATCTCCTCGCTGGGGCGCGACCGGCCGGTCTCCACGAAACTGATGTGCCGGGACGAGGAGTCGGCGCGGCCCGCCAGCTCCAGCTGGCTGATGCCACGCCGCTCCCGCCAAGTGCGCAGCAGCACTCCCACACTCGTCATCGTCATGCCCACGACGTTAGCCGAGCGGGGTCACCCCAGGTCGAAGATGTTCCGCAGGCCGAGACGGTGGCGCCACAGGTCGTGCCGCTTCGCGGCCTCGACCTCCGGCGCCCGGTACAGCGGCCGGACCGTGCACCGGACGGCCTTCGAACCGTCCCGGTCCAGCAGGGAGTTGACCGCGGCGCGGGCCGAGGCGTTGGCGCCCTCCATGGTGGCCAGGTCGATGTCGACGGCCACGTAGTCACCGCTGAGGAAGAAGTTCGGGATCCGGGTTGCCGCACTGGGCCGGTTGTGGAAGGTGCCGGTGGGGTGGATCAGCAACTGGTCCTGATTGGTGGGGTTCGCAGTGCCCAGCCCGTCCACGCCCGGGTCCAGGAACCAGGAGTGCAGCCTGGAGTCGGTCAGCAGCGTCTGGCCCGTGTCGTTGAGCGAGGCCTTCAGCTGCGCCCACACCTCGCGCGCCACCTCCTCGCGGGTGCACTCCTTGGCCGTCTTCCCGTACAGGATGCCGGGCTTGTCCCACTCCGAGATGTCCACCGACAGGCAGTCGACCGCCACGCCGTCCCCGTAGTCGGCGGGGAAGTCCCGAGAGGGCCAGTGTTCGGCCTGCTGGATCGCCGTCAACGACCAAGGCGAGTCGATGCAGTTGAGGTGTCCGTGGACGAGGGGCGCGCGCTCGGTGAGATAGAACTGGATACCGGTCATCCAGTCGGTCTCCAGCTTGTCGCAGCGCCCCAGCATCGGATCGGCGGCCCGCAGCGCCGGGCTCCAGGTGCGGCGGGCGTGCTCGACGGGCAGGGCGCTGACGTAATGGTCGGCCGTGACGGTGCGGCCGGCCCCGGAGGGGTCCTCGGTGAGCACCCCGCTCACGCGGCCGTCGGCGTACTGCACCTCGCGTACCGTCCAGCCCATCTTGAACTCCACGCCGAGGGAGCGTAGATGGGCCTCCCAGGGGTCGATCCAGGCCTCGTTGGTCGGCAGGTTGAGGATGCGGTCCGGCGGGCCGTCGGCGCCGCGCCCGAGCAGGTTGAAGACGAAGGCCTCGCCGAGCGTGCCCACCGTACGGGTGGAGGCCTCTTCGGCCTTGGTCGCCACGATGTTGCGGGTGACGCCGATGGCGAGGATGCGCTGGTACTCGCTCGACATCCGGGCCGCGCGCACGAACTCCCACCAAGGGGTGTGCTCCCAGACCTCGTCGCGCCGCTCGTCGCAGCTGGTGAGGAAGACGAGGGCACGGTCGACGAAGTACGCGGTCTCGTGCGGCGGGAGCCTGACCAGCGACTGCATGATGCCGGTGAGCGCCCGGCGCAGCTCCTCGGGGGTCAGCTCGGCGGGGGAGTGGTCGGGCCACGGGATGGGCGCCCGCAGGTCCTCGCGGCCGGCCGCCCGGGCGAACATCATCTCGCGCGGGGCGACGAGGTTGTCCCACACGCCGTTGGCGTTGCCGGGGAAGGGGATGCGCCGCATCGTGTCGGGCAGGTTGTGGTAGAGGCCCGGGATGAAGCGGAAGCCGTGCTCGGCGGGCAGCGGTCGGCGGCCGCCGCGCGCGCTGCCGGGCACGTCCATGCTGCGGGCCTTGCCGCCGAGTGCGCGGCGCTCGTACACGGTGACGGCGTAGCCGCGCTCGGCGAGCTCGTGCGCCGCCGTCAGCCCCGCGACCCCGCCGCCGAGGACGGCGACGCTGCGGCCGGTGGGCGGTGCCGCGGCGGCCGCGCTCCCGGCGGCCTGTGCGGGCGC